>JAISYW010000128.1 GCA_031269645.1 Holosporaceae bacterium | reverse complement strand
TCTCCAGGTACAGCAGGTCCATTAAAACCAATAATTTCTCCAGGCATACCGGGAGTTAATTCGCTTAAATTTTCTCTTCGATCAGTTCTAATTGCCCTTGCTCGACCATAAACTATTCCGGATACAAAAATGTCTCCCGTTTTCAATGTACCTTTTTTGATCAAAACCGTGGCGACAGGGCCTAATCCTTTTTCTATTTTAGATTCTATAACAATACCTTCCGCCGTTCTATTAGGATTTGCTTTTAGATCCAAGACCTCCGCTTGCAACAATATAGACTCCTCTAACTTTTCAAGATTAGCTCCAGTTTTGGCAGAAATCTCGACATCAATAACTTCTCCGCCATAGGCTTCAACCACGATACCATAATTTAGCAAATCTTTTCTAACACGATTTGGGTCTGCTCCTTGTTTATCAATCTTGTTGATAGCTAAAACAATAGGGGCCTCTGCAGCTTTAGCATGATTAATAGCTTCAATTGTTTGATCTTTCACACTGTCATCTGCTGCAACGACGAGTACGACAATATCAGTTATATTGGCACCGCGAGATCGCATTTCTGTAAAAGCTGCATGTCCTGGTGTGTCGATAAATGTGATCTTTCTTCCATCTTTTATGGTTACTTGGTAGGCTCCAATAGCTTGAGTAATCCCACCGGCCTCTTTTAGAGCTACATCTGTTTTTCTTAAAGCGTCCAGTAGGGAAGTTTTCCCATGATCTACATGTCCCATTATCGTAACCACAGGAGGACGCGGCAACAAACTTTCAATAGTGTCGTCTTTTTTCAATCCGATTTCGACATCGCTATCGCTAACTCGCTTTACCTTGTGCCCCAATTCCAAAACGACCACTTCCGCGGTATCTGCGTCAATAATTTGATTGGCCGTAGCCATAACACCCAATTTCATTAGCGCTTTAATAACTTCTCCGGTACGGATAGCCATTCTATTGGACAACTCTTGAACACTAATCGTTTCAGGGAGAATAACCTCTTTAATAATTTTTACTTCATCTGTATTTTGCTGAATAAATTTATGTTTTTGTCTCGCTCTTTTTATCGAGGACAGAGAGCGCATTTTGATTTGCTCATCGTTTAAAGCATTATAAATCGAAACTTTGCCTGCATAATCTTCATAACGTCCTTTTAGTTCTTTAATATCCCTTTTTACAGGCAGAATCTTTCTAGATGACTTAACGGTATTTACCGACAAATCATCGTCATCACCGGAATCGAAACTTTTGGATTGCTTAAAAGTTCGAGAGTAAACATTGCGACGATTATCTGACTCGCGAATTGACTCGGCATTTTTGTTAACCTTTTCAACAACGAGTTTTTCTTCTGCAATTTCTGGAACAATAGGCGTATCTAAAATATCTTCATTAACCGAAGTTGGTTTGTTCTCTTCTTTTTGATGAACAATTTTCTGCTCTTTTTTATCCTTAACTGCTTCCTTTACGACTTTCAGCCTTGTTTCGAGTTCGCTACTTGTTAAGTTACTGTTTTTATAAATGTCTACGGAAGAATTTGCTGTCGTTTGGGGTTTGATGAGTGACCTTTTCTTTTTTACCTCTACAGCAACAACTTTAGATTTTCCATGAGAAAAGCTCTGCCTTATTCGACCATCATGAATGTCGGGGGTTTTCAACGTCGAATGGCGAGATAAGCTTAAAGTCCCTTTTTTTTGCTCTACCATAGGCATTTCCTCCGACCATTCCTCTCTACTTAAACCAATGCTCTCTGGATTTCATGATGATATCGCTAGCTCGCTCTTCCTCCAAAGCAGGTAATATATCAACTAATTCCACTGTGCTTAAATCTGCAAGATCGTCTAATTTTTTTATGTTATGTTGCGCGAGCGCCAACAATTCTTCATTTGAAAGCATTTCAAGCGCGATAATTTGCTGATCGATTTCAAACTTGCTAAGTTCTTTAGCGATTTCCTCCTCTTTTTTTATCAGATAGTTATTGGCTCGCGAAATCAACTCCGTAGCCAGATCTTCATCAAATCCCTCAATAGAAGATAATTCTTCTTTTGAAATATGTGCTAACTCTTTTATATCCGAAAAGCCCTCAGTAACAAGCAAATGAGAAATAACTTCATCACAATCCAGTATATCCATAAAGATTTTAGATTGCGCATGATATTCCTGGTTTCTTTTTTCAAGTGCTTCGGTTTCCGAAATAACAGTCACATTCCATCCAATAAGTTGGGAAGCTAATCTTACATTCTGTCCCCGTCTACCGATAGCCAAACTCAATTGATTATCGGGCGCAAGAACTTCAAATTTTCGATTTTCTTCATCTATGATAACTTTTGAAATCTCAGCTGGTGCAAGCGCATTTACAGCGAAAGTAGCCGAATCGTCAGACCATAAAATAATATCAATTTTTTCACCTTGTAATTCTTGAATTATCGCTTGAACTCTACTTCCGCGAACTCCAACGCAGGCGCCGATGGGATCGATATTGGTGTCTGAGGTATGGACGGCTATTTTGGCGCGACTTCCAGGGTCTCTTGCGACAGATTTTATTTCTATTATACCATCATAAATTTCCGGAACTTCTTGCGTGAATAGTTTTGCCAAGAATTGAGGATGCGTACGAGATAAAAATATCTGGGGCCCTTTGATTTCACGAGAAACATCGACAATATATGCTCTTACACGATCTCCTACTCTGAAATTCTCTTTTGGAATAAGCTGATCTCTCCTTATAATGGCTTCGGTATGGCTTATATCTAGGGTAACAGAATTAAATTCTGCACGTTTCACAATACCGCTTACTATTTCGCCGATCTTATCCTTAAACTCTTCAAACTGTTTCTCTCTTTCAGCCTCTTTTATTTTTTGAGTAATAGCCTGTCGACCAACGTGCGCAGCGACTCTACCAAAATTTATCGGAGGTAATTTAATAGTAAAAACTTGATTTATTTCGGCATTTTTGTCTATTTTTTTTGCCTCTTCTACGGAAATCTGCGTTATTTCATTTTCGACGTTATCTGTTACCGTAACGCACCTTAGAATCAATACTTCTCCGGTTTTTCTATCAATGTTAACCCTAATATCATGCTCATTCCCATATTTAGATCTAGCCGCTTTTTGAATAGCTCCTTCCATAGCTTCCAAAATTTTTTCTTTTTCCAGACCTTTTTCACGAGCTACGGCATCGGAGATCTGCAATAATTCCGGCCCATAAAAACGAGAATCGCCCCACAAAGCTGTTGACATATTTTAAATACCTTTATCTAAAAATCCCGTAACGCCGATCCTTTTTTTATATACACGGCACTTCAAGCTCACCTGCTTTAGTATCGCATTCTTCCTACAAATAAACAACAGTATCATTCGAATTTTGTTCTACTTTTTCAAGTTTTCAGAAAAGCTTATATCTGTTGTTTTTTTCAAAGTAATACTTATTGCATTAATCGTGCTAAAAATACAGAATAATACTAATAGTCACAAACGGAATTTTATATGGTTTTGGCAGATTTGGCGCAAAATTGGTTAGATGAATTAACGAATCAAAGATGCTATTCCGATTGTACGATTGCCGCCTATAAAAATGATTTTCTTAATTTTCAGCAGTTTCTTATGCGACATTTTAATGGAGATCCATCGATACAAACTATTCAGGATTTAAAAACGTCTGATTTCCGGGCATGGCTTTCGTTTCGCATTAGTAATGATATGACGGCTCGTTCAAACGCTAGAGCTTTGTCCGCAATAAAATCGTTCTTTAATTATTTGGCGAAAAATAACCTAGTGGATTTAAAGGCAATTAACTCGGTAAAACGTCCTAAATTATCGTCTCTATTACCAAAACCGATAAATGAAAATGTCATCATTAATTTTTTGAATCTTGAACGCTTTTTTGATAAAGATCCCGAATGGATAACCCGCAGGGATCGCGCCCTTTACACATTGTTATACTGCACTGGATTAAGAATTAATGAAGCGTTAAATATAAAAACAAAAGATGTTGATTCGGAAATAAAAATTCACGGCAAAGGTAAAAAAGATCGCATTGTCTTGCTGTTACCAATAGCGCTCAAAAGAATTGAGCAATATATAGCAATTTGTCCTTACGATTTAAGAGAATATTTTTTATTTGTCGGCATAAGGGGTAAAAAATTACTAGCATCAAAAGTAGATAATCAGCTGCAAAAATTGAGATTACTACATAATTTGCCGGATTATGCTAGCGCTCACTCATTTAGACACAGTTTTGCTACTCACTTGATGCAAAAAGGAGCGGATTTGCGTTCGGTGCAAGAGCTCCTCGGTCACGAATCTTTATCAAGTACACAGATATACACCGACATAGACGACTACAGCTTATTAAAAATATATGAAACAACTCATCCTTTGGAAAAATCTTAAATTAATCTTAAAATAAAGCTCTCATAGGCAAGCAATAAATTCTATGATAAAAAACATAATATTTAGTATCGCGTGCCGCACAAAGTTTTATTTATCCATTATCTTCATTTGTTTTTTGAGCGGCAAATATGGTTTCACGAATCTGAGTACTTAGTTCAGAGACATTTCCAGGAGAATGCGGTACGAAAATCACATTAGATTTAGAGACGGCGGCCATTTCTTTTAACGTATCTATATATTGGATAAGTAAAACCATATCCATCACGTGAGACGC
>JAISYW010000122.1 GCA_031269645.1 Holosporaceae bacterium | reverse complement strand
GCCGCTCCTAAAACTTATAAAAATATATCAAACAAATTCACTTTGTTCGTGAAACGGATGCTACCTAGCGGTAAATTCATAATCGTGTATTTTACTTCATGATTTTGAAACACACAAGGTAACCCGATAAGTGCTTCTTTTGGTATTTCAAATTTGAATTTATCGTATTGCCGTAATGATTTTATAGTATAACTATTTAATTCAACATTAACAAACTTTTCTTCATTAGATATTTTTTGTCTCCGTCCGTCAAGCAAATCTTCTGACAGATTACATACATTTGCAGGAATTTTAATAAGAAAACGGTTGTCCCAAAAAATTGTCGTCGGAATTTCAACATTAGAAGGCACAATGATCTCTTCAATATTTCTATTTTCCCTAAATAGAAATATTTTATCTTTTTTTATTTTTAGTAAACATCTCCCTAATGTACTGATTTTTTTGTTAATTATTTTTCTTAGTACGAGATCGTTGACGGTTGTTGCGTATTTCTTCCCACCTATATTCCAAATTACTCTTTTCAAAATTTCCATTTGCACGTGATTATTTTCGGATAAAAACGGAATCAACTCTACCGCTGCATATCCAAACTCCGAAAATTCGCAAAACGTTTTTAGAAAAGAAACCGCAATGGTTTCTATTTCATTTCTGATCTTTCCAAAATTCATTATTTCACGAGAATTTTTGCGAATTACCTCTTGATTATACGAGTTGATTTTCTGTCTGAAAAAAACGCGTTTAAATTCGCTTTGTTCGTTCATTGGGTCGAGTTTCCATGATATTTTTTTGTGTATAAGAAAATTTTTTAGATGATCTTTGAAAAAATGCAACAGCGGACGCAATAGTTTTAATTCATTGGTCAACGAACGAACCCTACTAATACAAGCTAAACCGGATTCTAGACTGCCACAACTTTTTCTCATTTCGTATGTTTCCAATTGATCATTCCATGTATGCCCAGTTAATAGAATACTAATGGATTCTTCTTTGCAAAAATCAGAAATCAGTTCATAGCGCGCATTTCTTGCTAAATTCTCCAATTTACCGCTACTAATCGAGCTAGTTTTTCGATTCCAGGTGAGAATTTTATGTTTTACGCCTACTAATTTACAAAGATCTCCTACGAACTTCGCTTCTTCATAAGATTCTTTTCGCAAACAATGATCGACAGTTACGCAAACCATGTTAACGCCGTTTTGCTTAGCCCAAAAATTGGCGAGAAACAATAACGCAACGCTATCTGGTCCTCCAGAAACAGCTACGCAAATGGAAAAATGATCAGATATTTTAGCATTATAGTGTTTCCTGTAAAAATTTAATAACGCGCTTATTTCGCAATGAAAAAAATTAAACGTATGATCTTCATTGACAAACGAAAATGCAATTTCCGCATCCATTATTTTAGTTTTTTTAATTCCTTGGAGGCTTTTTCGGCAAAACGTCCTGGATAGTCGTTTATTATTTTTTCGAGAATAGACTTACATTTTACTGTTTCGGACAACTCTTTGAAGCATTGAGCTAGTTTATATAAAGCTTTAGCTGCTTTTGAACCCGTAGGATTTGTTTTATAGCTTTTCATATATTCAAGCGCAGCATTCCGATAGTCGTTCTCTTTAAAGAAACTTTTACCGATATAGAATAACATCATACCGCAATATATGCTTTTAGGATTTTTGGAAATAAAAGCTTTTAACAATTGGCGAGCTCCATTCATATTTTTTTCTTTAATCATATCTTTTGCAGATTTTATAATTTCCTCCGGACTCTTGTTGGCAAGAACCTCTTCTTCATTCTTTTTGTTTATTAAATCCTCCAAGAAAGAAACTCTTTTTTGTAATTCGTCATTATTTTTTGTTAATTCTTCGACTTTTCCCGTTAGAGTCCTAACAGATTCGGAAAGCTCGTTTATGGAAGCATCTTTTGCTTCAATAACGAAAGACAACACACAAAACGTAGCAATACAAAATATCCGCTTCATGGTAAATACTCTCCATTTTATCCTTGAATGTTAGTGTAACATATTTCCAAACTTAGCGACAATATGTAAGCTCTAAAGTATTGTGCATAAGATATGCTACCGTCATTGGTCCAACTCCGTTTGGAACTGGAGTTATTGCTCCGGCAATTCCGAGCGTATTTTCCAAATCAACGTCGCCGACTATTCTTTTCTTGCCATTTTCTTCGACTCTATTTATTCCAACGTCGATGATCGTCGCTCCTTGTTTTATAAAATTTTTTGTGACAAAGCGCGGTTTCCCAATAGCGCTGATTAAAACATCAGCCGTTTTGCATACGTTTGTTATATTTTTGGAAAAGGAGTGAATAACGGTTACTGTACAATTTGCATTCAATAATAATTGAGACAACGGTCGCCCAACAATAAACGATCTTCCAAGCACGACGGCATGCAATCCTTCGAGTTTTTTATGTACTGTGCGCAGCAAATGCAATATTCCCAACGAAGTACATGGTACGCTTCCGGAAGCACCGGAAAATAATTTCCCTTGATTAACCGTCGTGAGCCCATCAACATCCTTATCCGGACGAATTAAATCTACCAATTTTCTGAATTCGATATTTGGCGGAAGTGGAGATTGAAGTAATATTGCGTGAACGTCATCATCCGTATTTAGCTGCCATATTAATTCGGCCAACTCGTTTTCATCCGCATGAGCGGTAAATTTATAAATTCTGGAGGAAATTCCTATTGCTTCCGCGATCCGTTGTTTCTTGGATATATAAACATTGCTGGCGGAATCATCTCCTACATTAATTAAGGCAACCGTCGGAAATATTCCTCTTTGTTTTATTTTACTTACTTTTTCTTTTATTTCTTCACAAAACTTGTCTGCAATTTCTTTTCCGTTCACTATTTTTGTTGATATCATATGCAGCTCAAAATTTAAATCAGAGTTTTATGAGAACGCGGTTTATTACATTTTCGAAAAAAGTCAAAAATAGAATAAGGATGACAGGAGATATATCGATTGTTCCTATGATTGTCGGCACTCGCCTCTTAATATGACCTAGCATGAACTCGGATAATATAGAAATTGCATTTATTATCGAGTAAACAAAATGATTGTTTACATTAATGACGTTTGCAGCCACCAACCAACCAATTAAGACGTCGGCAACGACGACAACAACAGCCATTCCTACAATTGCTTTAACCAATAATAAAATTGGCACGACTAAAATATCCATATTACATATCCATTTCTTTCGTTTCTATAACTATGTTGTTGTTTTTGTCGGATGATATTTGGTTAATTCTTAGCTGTGCGGACTCCAATATCTTGTCGCAATGCTTTTTCAACTTTATTCCGCGTTCGTAGAGGTCAACGGCATTTTTCAAAGAAGATTTACCTTCTTCAAGGATTGCTACAATTTCTTCCAGTTCCTTAAGAGCGTCCTCAAACTCCATCTTATCGATTTCTTTTTTTTGCTGCGTCATTTCTTCTTCTTCGATATACTGCGACATAGAATACATAAATAGATAACAATTAAACAATGGTTTTTTTTGAAAAAAATAATAGTCTAATAACGAATGATTTGTTTTTTATACTGGATCTAATCGAAAAAAGCGAAGAAGAAGCGCGAATTGTAGGCGGAGCAGTTCGTAATTTTCTTTTGGGTGTTGATATTTTTGATGTAGATATAGCGACAACCGCTGTTCCTGAAAAAATCGTCAACCTTTTTCAAAAAAATGGAATACACACGACGCCAATCGGAATAGAACATGGCACAGTCTTGATTTCTTACAACGGAAAATCCTACGAAATCACAACATTACGTGAAGATGTCGAAACTTTTGGACGACAAGCAAAAGTTTCGTTTACAAAATCATTTCAAACAGATTCGTGTAGACGAGATTTTACGATCAACGCGATTTATATGGATAAAAATGGGAAAATGTTTGATTATCATTCGGGTATTCAAGACGTCAGTTCGCGAAATATTAGGTTTGTGGGAGACGCTCGCAAAAGGATAATGGAAGATTATTTGCGAATATTGAGATATTTTAGATTTACCGCTTATTATGGGAATTATATTCCCAATGAAGAATACCTTGAAGTAATTAATTCTCTAAAAAAAAATATGTCTATATTATCAAGCGAAAGAATTATTAGCGAATTGCTGAAAATTTTTTCTGTTGCAGATTCGTTTAAAATAATTCCAATGATGCGAGAAGTTCTAAACGAATTGTTCGATTTAAAAATCGATCCTTTATATATTTGCGAAAAATTAAAACTGTTCTCTTCAATGCCAAATACGGAACGACTTTCCATGCTGCTAAAGTTTTCCAAACTCTCCGTCGATCAACTAGTGCAAAGGTACAATTTTGCAAAAGACATTAAGGGAATGCTACGTCTACCTTCGGTAGATTCTCCGAAAGAAATCCGTCATTTTTTAAAATATATCAAAAAGGCGTATAGAAAGTTTTTTGCAAAGTATTCTATTGTAAAATTATGCGCCGGCAACCACATTTCGGAAACTTCAGCGCAACAACTAATAAAAGGATTATTAGGTTTTTGCGATTCGGAATATGTGGATTTCAATTTAAAAGCAAAAGATTTATCGAAATATAATCTTTCAGATAACTCCCTTAGGAAAGTCATGATGGCCGCAAAGCAATTTTGGCTAAAATCAAAAACAGACGTTTCAGCTGAAGATTGTTTAAATTACGCAGTAGATTATATTGACCGAAATATCTGATGGAATTATTGGAAAAAACTGAAAAATCAGCATACTTTGCGAGTAATCTACATTTAGTTCGGTTTGGAATCTTTAAAGACGCATAACTAATGGCAACTCTATAAAGATTGACATTTAAATAATATGTATTAACATCAGGCCATGTAACAGATGAAAAAAAGGATTGTTTAATGACCAAACGTGTTTTAGCTAAACATAAGATAGATCGAAGGTTGGGCGTTAATTTATGGGGACGCTCGAAAAGTCCTATAAACGAAAGAAATTATGCTCCAGGTCAGCATGGATTCAATAAAAAGAAACCAACCGACTACGGCGTTCAATTATTGGCTAAACAGAAGTTAAAAGGATATTATGGCAACCTTTCTGAGCGTCAATTCAGGCGCGTCTATCAGAAGGCTTCTCAAACAAAAGGAGATACCAGCCAAAATATTATAGGATTCTTGGAACGACGGCTGGATGCTGCCGTTTATCGTATGAAATTTGCCTCTACGGTTTTTGGAGCGAGACAATTGATTAGCCATCGCCATGTAATGGTTAACGGTAAAGTCGTAAATATAGCTTCCTATACTCTTAATGCCGGCGACGTCATTGAAATAAAAGAAAAATCCAAGACTAATACCGTTATACTGGAGGCTATGCAGTCTGCGGAAAGAGAATTGCCGACTTATATGGAAGTAGATTTCAAAACCTTAAAAGGTATCTTTGTTAATATTCCTAGACTGGAAGATGTTCCTTATCCGGTTGTTATGGAACCAAATATCGTTATTGAGTATTATTCTAGGTAAGTAAACATTTCTGTTTTTCCTTATTGATTGCCGAAATAGCTCAGATGGTAGAGCGGCTGATTCGTAATCAGTAGGTCGGAGGTTCGATTCCTCTTTTCGGCACCACCTCAAATTCCAGGAAAAATTGAAGATTCAAAGGCTTCCAGAGGAACCGATTGTCGAAAATTTCATCTGTCGCCGGTTGGAATGATTGCTGAGTGCGTTAGTGCGATGCTCAAAACGCAATCAGATATAGATCCTCCTGGTTTGACTATTGTTTATACTGCTCCAAAAACTCTCTCAAATA
>JAISYW010000120.1 GCA_031269645.1 Holosporaceae bacterium | reverse complement strand
GGGCAACCAGGTCACGCCGGTCATTCGCTAAAATTGCCTAAAAACCTAGACGAATTAGTGCAATCAGGAAAGGTGAAGCTCGCATTGGTCGACCACACAAATGGCGCGACGGAGTACGTATCCAAGTGGGTCATCGACGTTAAGATCGTCACTACGTGCACGGAACCCTGGTTTCGCGTACATTTGCTTGGACTCACAACGCCGCACAGATGAAATCAATACGCAGATGAAGGCATTCCGAGAGGACAATATCCCAAACGAGAAAATAGATGACGAACTCAATACTGCGGGAATGTTTGCGCTGATCTCGTCTGAGAATATTGACACGAAGGATATTTTGAAGGTGTACTACACGCGTCAATCGATTGAACAAATTTTCGATATTCAGAAAAATAACGTGGATTTGCTGCCATTACGAGCCCATAGCGAAATAACGTTCAGAGGGCACTTAATGCTGACATTTCTGGCGTCTGTGGCTTTCTTGCAAGTTAATATGGCGCTTGCGAACGGGAAAATGAACGCAGAAGGGCTGTTCGCGGTTATGAGAGCTCTGAAATGCAAGGTGTATAATGACAAAATATTAGTCAAAGAAACGACAAAGAAAATGAAGACGGCGCTAAATAGTGTCAAAATAACAGCGCCCGATGAAATTGCGCTAAACACAAAGAGTAACTAGCTGAGACTTTCTATGGTAAGAAGTTTTGCGGGAATTACAGATTAATTGAACTTTTGAAGTCCGACCTTCTGCGAGTGGGCTCATTTTTTATGGTTATAGTTGTCTCATATGTTATGAACCTGCACATACGAGGATATGGCAGTTGAATATACGAAGCGGTTGTATTAGACTGAAACGATAGAGCCCGCCTACAATCACACGAAGGTACAGGTTGGTATTCGTGATGTTTTCGATGAACTGAAAGACCTACTGTGTCCGATTCATTTCGTCTGCGGCGAGAATGACTATCTGGCGGAAAGTGCTACAAACACAAAAATACTTGCTGATTCTTTGCCCAACGCCGACTTTACTTTGCTGAGCTGTGCGGGGCATATGTACTTTGACAGAGACATCTGGGATGAAATTTTGAAACTTATAACTTTGTCTAAACCTTTTAATTTTGCCTTTGAATCGACGAGATGGGGGGGGCAAAAACCTTGACGACTGACACAGCGGCGGCAACAGCGACGCTGCTAACAACAAAAGACAGGCAGGCAAAAAGGCTCTCCCGTTCACACCGTGAACGCAGAAAGCCCTTGTCTCAATCGGTTTTCGCCCTTATCCCAAGCGGTCGGAGGACAAAAACAGCCTGCCCCGATTGTATCAAAGACCGGGTCTTTATAGATTCTTGTTGTGGATCTGGTAATAAATATATAAAATGACGTTTAAATAGGATGTTACATTAATATGAGTAAAAAAATTGGCGTGAATGATCTATGCCCTTGCGGTAGTGGGAAGAAGTATAAAAAATGTTGCTTCTCATCGGAAAGTATGGCTGCTAATCTCGCTGCTATTTCCGATGTTAAGTGGCATAAGTTGCGCCAACTCGAAGGCATTATTGTTGACAAACATTTGCTTGCTTATGTTGCAAAAGAACTGCCGAACAATATTATTAAATTGGCGTGGGAAGATCTTTTGCTATCAGATTTTCCTAAAGACGCTGAAGAAGGTTTGCTGAATCAGTTCTTTATTCCGTGGTTCTTGTTCAATTGGATTTCGTCGTATGATATTGAGTCGAAAAATTTTGATGATAATAAAACAATCGCGCAGAACTATTTAGATTCTCATAAAAATCGATTATCAGCTCAAGAATCTGTTTTTATGGAAGCAATGACGCGTTCCTACTTCAGTTTTTATTGCGTACTAGAAGTAGAAGTAGAAAAGAGCATGCTCATAAAAGACATTCTGCTTGGTACGACGCATACAATCAAAGAGAGAATGGGTACTCGCCAGTTAAAACGAGGAGACGTTATCTTCAGTCGTATTTTAACTGTGGAAGATCAATCTATTTTCGTAGGTATGGCTCCTTTCCCTATTCCTGCGTCATATCACCATGAGATCATTGATTTTAGGGAAAAATTAATGGCAGATGGAAATGTGCTATCTTCTACAACTTTAAGAGAGGATGTATATCCTATTTTACTCGATTATTTTTTTAAAATTGTGAGTGAAGTTTTTGATCCTTCTCCTATTATGCTTATAAATTCCGATAATGATTTAATAGCGCTTACAAAATATTACTTCGAATTAACAATAGATCCTGAAGATGCATTAGCGCTTATATTGCCTATGGCATTGGATAGGGATTTGGACGATATTTTGGAAGAAGCTGATATAGATAAATTTGGGCAAAAAAAGATTAGTTTTTCTTGGTTGAAAAAAAATAATAAGTTTAATAAGACCTGGGAGAATACTATTCTCGGCAATATTGAAATCAAGCGAGGAACGCTTACGCTGGACACAAATTCTCAAGAAAGAGCTGAGCTCGGGAAGAAATTGCTGATAGCGTATTTGGGAGATAAAATCTGTTTTCAAAAATCTTCAGTTAAGCCATATAATGATGGCATAGACTCGAATCCATCTGAAAGACAGCTGGCACGAACCAGAATAGTTGACTCTACGGAATGTAGAAAGTCGCCAACGATTGAGGCTAAAGATTATTGGAAAAACTGGCTTAATGAACCGATCATAGCTTTAAAGAACAATTCTCCTCTTCAAGCGGCAAAAACAAAAGAGGGAAGAGAAAGATTAGAAGCTCTACTGCTTCAATATGAGCGTGATTTTGAGAATAAAAAAGATTTTTATAACATTGATCTACAATTTCTGAGAAAAAAATTACGCTTGTAAAAAATGAAATTAGCAACTCAACCAATTACTTCTACTGCATCCACACGAGCCTAAAGCGAATACGCTTCTGGGGGCGCATGGGGCGTAGCTATAGCATTGCTGAGTAGTAACGAAATTTAACCTACAGCTAGGGGCCCATAAAATCAAAAATTTTATGGGTGCCCGATACGGAGAAGATTAGTCTCCGTTTGGGTAAAAATGGGGGGCCTGTAGATTACGGAGACGAAATTGGGCATTTTTACGAAAATGCCACAACCCGCTAACGCCCGCAGAATATAAGGTATTTGACGGCGATTTTTTCCCTCGGCAAATGGAGACCGCCCGCCTAAAAAAAATCTGGTGCCCTTTAAAACGGCAACTTTCAAAAAAATAACCTACGAAATTGGGGGGGAAACGGGGTATTTTTCGCTGGAAGTAATGCGTGAAGCACGTGCACGCAATCGCATCAATCGGGCGGCAAACCTTCGGCCCGACTCTTCCTCATCAAGGATTCGTACAAAGCG
>JAISYW010000126.1 GCA_031269645.1 Holosporaceae bacterium | reverse complement strand
TGAAAAGAATATGTATCCCAATCCAGGCATCTCATTTTCCTTAGCCCAATCGTTCAATTTATCGAAAAAACTGCGCGATTGTTTATCGGCGTCTTTTATGGAGATTGCGCGCACAACGCTCCCTTTTTTAATAGCATCCGCAAAAACGGAAAAACTAGATTCCGCAAAAATATCGCTAACGTCCTCTATGATTAACGGATTCCTTAAATCTGGTTTGTCGGATCCATAGTGCAACAAAGCGTCGTCGTAGGTAATTCTTCTGAATGGATATGGCGAAACCGATTTGGTTGAAAATTCTTTGAAAATTTCATAAATCACCGGCTCAATAGCGCTAAATACATCTTCCTGAGTTACAAACGACATTTCGAAATCTAGTTGGTAAAATTCCCCCGGAGATCTATCAGCTCGACTATCTTCGTCTCTAAAACATGGAGCTATCTGAAAATATTTATCAAACCCGGCGACCATTAATAATTGCTTAAATTGCTGAGGAGCTTGCGGCAACGCATAGAACTGTCCCGGATGCAATCTGCTAGGAACAATGAAATCTCGAGCGCCTTCTGGAGAACTTGCGGTCAAAATTGGCGTATTAATCTCCAAAAAACCAAATTTTCTCATTTTTTCGCGAATACTAGATATAATTTGCGAACGCAAAACGACATTCTTATGAATCGATTCTCTCCTAAGATCAAGAAATCTATATTTTAAACGAGTTTCCTCCGATAAATCAGAAACGCAACTGATTGATATAGGAAGATTTTCGACATAAGAAAGCACAATCATTTTATGAATTTTAATTTCTATCTCTCCTGTAGAATTTTCTCGATTGATTGTGTCTTCGCTTCTTTTTATCACTTCTCCATCAATCGTTACTACACACTCAGGACGAATTTTTTCCACTTCGTTAAATGCTTCACAATTTGAGTCGACAACGCATTGAGTAATACCATAATGATCTCTTAAATCTATGAATAGCAAATTACCATGATCGCGTTTTTTATGTACCCAGCCAGACAATTTTACGATTTTGTTGATATCCGACTTTCTTAATTCTCCGCAATTGTGAGACCTGTAGATATTCATAAACAACCTCGTACAAAACGGCTCTATTATCTTAGAAAAAGATATACTTTTCAACAAAGATTAAAATGATGAGATTACCCACTGACTTATAAATTATAATATTAAGGCCGATATTTAGGATTTATGATAGTCGATTATCGAATATTTTTCGTTTTCAAATAATTTTTTTTTGAAGAATTTACCAAAGCATACTTTGTTTAAAAAAGTATCTGCGTTGTACCTCTGGCGAACTTGCGTGATTACGGCACAATCGACTAAATTATTTTCTAGAGCGTAATTATAAAGCATCATTCCGCCAATAATCCAAAAATCCTTATATTTTTGCGTCATTTTCTGAAAAGATGTGAAAATTTGCACATTATCTATTCGTTCTAATGTGCTTGAAATAACGCAATTAGTTCTCTCTTTTAAGGGAGTCTTATTAATAGAAAAAAATGTATTTTTCCCCATTAAAACTGGATGATTTCTAGTTTTTCTATAAAAAAAGCGCAAATCTTCAGAGAAACTCCAAGGAATTTGCCCATTCTTTGATAAGCCAAAATCTGCGTCAACTATGGCGATTAATTTTATCAATTTTTTGTAAAAACACTATCTAAAAATTCTTTTCTCAAATGCTGATCATTTTTCAAAATCCCGCAAAAATATCTTGTTATCAATTTGGATCCTGTTTTTTTTACTCCCCGATGAGATATACAAAAATGTTCCGCTTCAATATAAACGCCGACTCCTTTCGCATCTAAAACAGACTCCAACACTCTCCCAATATCAATTGTCATACGCTCCTGAAGTTGTAATCTATGCGCGAAAATATCGACTATTCTCGCCAATTTACTGGCTCCTATGATTTTTTTGTTCGGAACATATCCTATACTCGCAATTCCAATAATTGGCACAAAATGATGTTCACAATGGGACTCAAATTGGATATTTTTTAGAATTACCAAATCATCCATCGAAGAATCATAAAATTTATTGGCGACTTGAGAAATATCGATATTATAGCCGGAAAAGAATTCGCCATAAGATTGAGCTACACGAGCCGGAGTATCCTTTAATCTCTCTTGACTAGGCTCTATCTCTTCAAGGATAGATCGAATATGAGTCTCTATATTCATTGGAAAATAGCTCTAGGCGGCATTGAGAGCTTTTTCAAGCTCTCTCATGGCTTGTTGCTCGTCAACTTTTTCAACAGCAGCATATTCTCTCATCAAGCGATCCAAAGCCTCCTGATAAATCTGATGTTCGCTGTATGAATGATCAGGTTGACTAGCTCTTCTATGAAGAGCCCTGATGACTTGAGCTATGGACAAAGGATCGCCGGTGTTGATTTTCGCCTCATATTCTTGTGAGCGACGACTCCACATCATTTTTTTTACCCTAGTAGGAACGCGAAGACATTTTACGGCTTCTTGCATTTCTTCTTTGGAACATAATTTACGAATCTTTGAAAAAATAGATTTATTTAACGGTAATCTTACTATCATCTTGTCTCTCTCGAATGAAACTACCACCACTTTCAGATCCACACCGCCTATATTTTGAGTTTCAACCCCTTGCACTACGCCAATGCCGTGAGCAGGGTACACAACATACTCGCCTTTTTCAAAAAGCAACTCTTTCATTCCAGATCTCCTGCGATATGCTTTATGATAACATTTTTTTGTCTGCCTAGAAAGTGAATAATTTGTTAACAATCAGAGAGTTTTTAAAATATAAAGTCTATCTTTTAAAAACCAATCATAAAAAATATATCGAAACTATTTTATTGTTTGCCTGAAGGAAATCTCCCGGCGAGCGATTCCAATAATACTTCGTCTACAGTCTCTACTTGTTTGACATTTAGATCTTCCAATATACATTTTGGTATTTCATGCAGATCCGGTTCATTTGCCTTTGGTATAACGACTGTTTTAATTCTTCCCCTATGCGCTGCCAATAATTTTTCTTTTAGACCTCCAATTGGAAGCACACGACCGCGTAGAGTTATTTCTCCAGTCATTGCGACATCCTTTTTTATCGGTATTGAGGTAAGCGAAGAAACTATAGCCGTAACCATGGCTAC
>JAISYW010000085.1 GCA_031269645.1 Holosporaceae bacterium | reverse complement strand
CGGGAACGTTATTTCCGCTAAACGTTATTTTAATCTCTTGATTAAAATTTATCTTAGATAATATTTTTTGAGGAATAAAAAATCTTATTTTTACATTTTCAAATGGCAGAAAACTTATCACTGGAGAACCAGCTTCAACAAATTCTCCCAAATGATAATATATCTCTTCTATTCTGCCGCTTTGTTTTGTTTTTGGCGAAGCGTCTTCCAGTTTCTTTTTTGCTTGAATGATTTTTTGTTTGGCGACATTTAGCGCGTCTTTGCGAGCGCCCATATTGGCTACATCCAAAGCGGCTGATAATTCCTGAACTTTTGCTTGACAAGCCTGATAATCGGCGGTTTTTTCGTCTAACTCCGCTTGGCTAACGGCTCCTATTCCAACGAGTCCTTTATGTCGTTCATAGCATCTTTTAGCGTTAATCAAATTAACTTGCGCTTGTTCCATTTGCTTTTTTACGATTTGAATTTCTTCCGGTCTTTTTCCCTTAAGTAGATCGTCGTATTCGGATTGGGCGAGATTTAACGATGATTCGAGACTAATGAAATCGACGGCAAACAAAGTATGGCCTACTTTTACTTCTTGTCCGCGCACAACGTCTATTCTTTCTAAAACACCAGAACTACCAGATGCTATATATACGTATTCGCCTTCTACATATCCCGGGAATTCATGTTCTTTACCATTATCGCAAGCGGCACAAAATAATAACGTCAAGAATAAACATTTTTTAAAATTCACATACATTAGCAAGCTAATTTTATGTTTGTACAATAATTCTATTAAGGAGAATTGTCAATGAAAATACACGAAATGCTCTGTGATACTGTTTGTTGCAATGCCTTTGTCGCTATTGGATAGTTGCAAAGATGTTGGATACTCTTCGTTAAGATATGACGTCTTAGATTCAAATTCTACGATAATTACGTGAAAACGATTGATATTCTCCATACGTTTGACATACAATAATAATTATTTTAACATACTTCGAGTTGTATAGGTATTAAAAATGTTTGAAAGTTTAAAATGTTTTATTGAATTTATGTTTGGCTTTGGGTTGTTTTTTAACGCCATATTGTTTGTTCCTCAAGCAATGCGAATATATAAAGCAAAAAGCTCTCGTGGGATTTCTTTAACAACATTCGTAGGTTTCAATTTTATGCAAATATTAACTATTTTACACGGTTACATTAGCGGAGACTATATACTAATGCTTGGAACCGTCTTCAGTCTTGTCTGCTGTGGGGCGGTTACCTTTTTGATTATATTTTATAAACGCAAATAGTTTTTCGTATTTCTGAAATTTTTCAGAATACGGTTTTTTCTGCATAGAATAGTCTCCTTTTCGAATTAAAATGACTTGCATTTTCCTCACAATGGCTATCGAAATAGCATTCGCGATTTTTTTTGTGGAGTTTGAGGTTTTTATAGAAATCTGTCATATTGTGGTTGCTTCGAACTGTGCTAATGAAAACCATGATGGGCGTCTACGCCGCTTATGCCAAATCCTATTCTAAACTCTTATCCGAATGATTTTGGGAATATACTCCGTAGCCACTAAGGCGCCAATAGCAATAGAAAGCGAAACTTGGTTAGTGTATTATATATAATTACACCTAAGAGTCATTATATGTCGTCTCTCCGGTTGCCGAATTATATAGTACGGCGAATTGTCCCAGCATTTGTCCGTCGCGTTGACGAGCGAGGTTTCTGTCCTCTCTCGTTTCCCAGCTGAAAGAAAATATTATTTCGTCTCCTTCCTGTCGATAAGTTTTGATCAAACATGATCCATAAGTAATGACTTGAATATCTTCTATCTTGTTCTTTATGTTCATGACCCTGCGTATTATTATAAACTCTATAGTTGTTCCATCTAGTAATGCTCTTTGTATCCCCGGCGCCCAGGAACCATAAAGCATTCGAATTTCTGGGTCGCCATTTATAATGTCTCCAAAATTCGGCATTTCTCCGGCTGCAATATTGCTACTGGCGAGTCTTTGACAGGCAAACAACTCGTGGTCACAAGGCGCGGCGTTTTCTCTATCCTTGATTTCACTGGAAAAAATATCATCTGGCCCTTTAGTTTCAATAGTGCAATTAATGGACGATGTAGAGTCGCCTTGTTTTGTAGCTTCGTAAGCGCCGCCTAATGGATTAGTCATGTCTTTTTGTCCTATTTTCAAAACCATTTATTTTCCCCCAACAAAAACTATATACGCCTAATACAATTACTACATAAATACAACAACGCCTACTAACCAGCCGCCGGAGGCGGCAATGTGGCGACCAATCTTATGGATGCGGTCAATTCTTCCAATTGGAAATGCGGCCTTAAAAAAATCGTCGCTTTATACGAGCCCGGTTTGCCGGGAACGTCAAATACATCTATGCGAGCTTCTCTCAGTGGATACTTTGCCTTTAACGATTGGTTCGCCGAGTCATTCAATAAAACATAACTTGCTATCCAATTGTTTAGATAAAAAGAAACATTATCTTTCGTTAAAAATGACCCTACTTTGTCTCGCATAATCGATTTTATGTAGTGAGCAAATCTTGAGGCTGCCAACAAATATGGTAATCTAGCGCTTAGAGCGGCGTTGGCGTTGGCGTCGTCAGTATTGTAAACCTTTGGTTTTTGTGTCGTTTGACCGCCAAAGAACGCCGCAAAATCTGTCCCTTTACTGTGGCATATGGCCAAAAATCCCATATCCGATAATTCTTTTTCTCGACGATCCGTAATCGCTATTTCAGTCGGGCATTTAAGCGCTATATCGCCGTCTGTAGTTTTGAATGCGTAAGCAGGAAGTCCTTCCACAAGTCCACCGCCTTCTACCCCTCGAATAGCTGCCGGCCATTTATAGAGAGAAACTGCGTATCCTATTCTCTGCCCCAAAACGAAAGCGGCGTTACCCCAGCAGAATTGCGAATTGTCGGTTCCGTCTATCGATTCGACGTAGTTCATGCCATCTACAGGCAACGTATCAGGTCCGTATGGTAATCTCATTAGCACCCGCGGCATCACCAGGGCGACGTATCTGGAATCTTCGCTGTCCCTGAACGACCTCCACTTGATCATTTCGGTGCTCTCGAAAATTTTGGAGATATCCCTAGGTCCGGCAAGGTGAGAAAAACTGTCCATATCAAACATTTTAGGATGTGCTGCAGTGATAAATGGCGCATGCGCCGCCGCGGCGACATTCGAAATTTTTTCTAACAATAATATGTCTTGGGGATGCCTGGTAAATTCATATCCGCCAATTAGGCACGAATATGGATGTCCTCCAAAAGTGCCATATTCTTCTTCGTATACTTTTTTGAATAGTTGGCTTTGGTCGAATTCAACTGCATGTTCTAGATCATCTAAAAGATCTTTTTTGGATATGTTTAGTACTCTTATTTTTAGTTGAGTACTGGTTTCGGTATTCATTACCAAATAGTATAGCGCTCTCCATGTGCCTTCTAATTCTTGAAATGCAGGGGCGTGTAAAATTTCATTGATTTGAGTACTCAGTATAACGTCGATATCTGCTATTGCTTTTTCAACAAAAGCGAGTGGATTTTTTACGCTTGTTATCTTAGATTCTTCGATTTTTACAAGTAATTCCATCAGCATACAACAAGCATAAACTTCAGTTGTAGGGTCTCTGGCCAGCTTGCCTTCGTTAAATATTTCCTTAAGAATTTCCCTGTTGGTTGTCATAGGCGTGGCTACAGGCATCTTGTCATCAGTTCCAGGAGTAGCGGCAGATTGCTCTGTTTTCACGTCTTTCGCCGTTGTAGAATCCGCAGACGCGGTGGATGTGGCAAAATCGGCCGTAACAGTCTGTTTATTTGCTTTTAGAAGCGCGTCTATTTGTTGCTTTAACGTAGCTTTTAGATTTGCATCCGTCACTATTTCTTTTATATATTCTTGCAGAGGATCATTTCCCTCCATTTTTACCACAAGATCGTTTAATTTAACGCGAGCACTATATATTTTATTTAATTTTGGCACTTGATTGGCAATACTAAGCGGTCCAAAATCATCAATGTGTTTGAAAAATAATTCGACATTTAAATCTTCCGATCCATCTCCTATAGTGTCTTTTACCTGCAATGCAAGTCTAGGATTTAGGGAAACCATAAAAGATGAAATATTGTCTCTGTCTATTTCCACAAATTTTCGTAGCTTGACTGGGGGTAAAGGATCAGTAGGCATTCCAGACAGATCTGCCATAACGCCGATTACAAATGGAAGTTCCTTCATAACTATGGCGTTGCCAATTTCAACGTCATACGTAATTTGTACTCTAGGAGAACGAACTCTATCTAGTACGTGTTGTGTGCTCTCACCCATCGCAAATACCTTTAATCCAAAATTGAGCGTTCATACAAAAACATCGCTCTAACTTTTCCATGTTTCTTACATATTAAAACAAAAAGATTTATAATAAGTTAATTCTATAAAAAAGAATTTGGATCGATATCTATTTGAATTTTAACGTTTTTTGGTATTTTTTGAGAAAGTAACCAATATCTTATAGTATTATTTAGTGAAATTTTTTTTGAAGACTTGAATAAAATGCGCCATCTAGTCCTTCCTCTGAGCAAAAAAAATGGCGCCGGAGCAGGACCATACATCTTTATGCTTTGTGGGCAAGTTTCCCCCAGATTTTTCGCAGTTTTTTCAGTTAATTCTTTGTTTGTACCGGAAATAATTATAGAAGCGAATCGATAGAATGGCGGTAACTTGTTTTCCATACGATAAGTAATTTCAGAATTTATAAATTCCTCGATATTGTTTGTTTTTAATGCTGTATATAAAGAATGATTTGGGTTAAAAGTTTGAATTAAAATTTTTCCGTGTTTTTCCTCGCGTCCAGCCCTGCCGGCGACTTGTTTAATTAGCTGATAAGTTTTTTCGGCAGCGCGTAAGTCTGCTCCCCTTAATCCCAAA
>JAISYW010000081.1 GCA_031269645.1 Holosporaceae bacterium | reverse complement strand
CAACTTCCCTTTTTCCACTTCGCTATTGTCTTTTCATTTACCGAGTATTTTTCTGACAATTTCTTCAGAGACTCTCTTTACTATTTTGTATCGCTCGACGCATCGGCCTCTGTCGTCGTAGCGCTGCTGCGTAGTATTTGGCACATAATAATCTTCTGATAAAATCTGTCGATTATCTCAACAAATCCACTTGAAACAGAGCGCGTTATACGTCTCTCTACAGGCAGAGTTAGAAGATTAATACTTCTTCTCTTAGTGCTCCTCTATATGGAACCATACAATTACAAGCTGGTAACAAACGCTTTTTCACATCAAAAAAGCATTCATTCAAAATTTCTTTTACTTCCTGCGGTGCTTATTTTGATATAGTCTCAGACAATGCCGATGCTATGGAAAAATTTTGCGCTCTCGTGTAGTCTATCGAAAACCTTTGAGAAGGAAAACGTTATGCTTGCCTCCAGTATTCGCAATTGCTTTTTAAAATTTTTTGAAAACAACGGTCATAAGATTATCGAGTCCAGCTCCGTCGTTCCTTCCAACGATCCAACCCTGTTGTTTACAAATTCCGGAATGGTGCAGTTTAAAAACGTTTTTGTTGGCCTAGAAGCTCGACTTCACAATTGTGCCGCGACGGCACAGAAATGCATCCGTGCCGGAGGAAAGCATAACGATCTAGATCAGGTTGGATTCACCGCGCGTCATCATACGTTTTTCGAAATGTTGGGAAATTTTTCATTCGGAGATTATTTTAAAGAGGACGCCATAAATTTCGCTTGGACTTTTCTTACAAAAGAATTGGAAATTCCAAAAAGCAAATTGCTTGTAACGGTTTTTCATACGGATGAGGAAGCAAAAGCAATTTGGAGAAAATTTGCCGGCGATATTTTGATTATTCCGATCTCCACAAACGATAAGTTGTGGTCGAGGGGAGAGGTTGGGCCCTGCGGGCCTTGCACTGAAATTTTCTATGATCATGGTGGAGAAATTCCCGGAGGTATGCCGGGAACGACAGGTGCAGACGGAGATCGATATATGGAAATTTGGAATATTGTTTTTATGCAATTTGATCAGAAAGAAAATGGAGAAAAAATTCCTTTGCAAAAACAATCCATTGACACCGGTATAGGATTAGAAAGACTTACTTCGCTAATGCAGGGATTCAATGATAATTATCAAATCGATTTGTTTAGAAACATAATCGGCGAAATAAAGTCTATTTCCAAAACAAATCATGAAGATACTTATCCTTCTTATAAGGTTATTGCAGATCATATACGCTCGATTTCATTTTTAATTGCCGACGGTGTTACGCCCAGTAACGAAGGACGTGGATATGTTTTGCGGCGTATTTTAAGACGCGCCATGAGGCACGGAAACCTGATAAGCATCAAAACTCCATTTTTATATGATTTGTCGAGCATACTTATAGACGTTATGAAAGATGCGTACCCAGAACTAGAAAGAGCGCGCGACGTTATTGCTTCCATAATTCATTTAGAAGAAGAAAATTTTTTATATACTCTTGAGGGGGGTTTAAAAATTCTGAAAAACGATATTAAAAATATCGCGGCAGGAGGAATTCTAAGCGGCGATCAGGCGTTTAAACTTTACGATACATACGGTTTTCCACTCGATCTCACGCAAGATATATTGAAAGCAGAAAAAATTTCCGTAGATACAGATGGGTTTGAGAAAGCTTTGCGGAAACAAAGAAACAAAACAAAATGGACAGGATCCGGAGACGAAAAGGAAGATGCTATCTGGCTCGATCTAAAAGCAAAATTAAATGCAACTGACTTTGTTGGATATGAAACCGACGAATTCGAGAGCTCTATTCTTGCTATTGTTCAAAATGGAAAAGAAAATGCATCGTTGCTTGAGGGAAAAGCTTTTTTAATAACGAAATCAACGCCTTTTTATGCTGAATGCGGCGGCCAATCTGGAGATATCGGCTTTATTGGCGCCGAATCTGGTCTTTTTAAAGTCATGAATACTCAAAAAATGTGCGATACCATAATTGTTCACGAAGGAGAGCTTGTTTCCGGAAGTTTTCGAATCTCGGATATGGTAAAATTAAAAATAGATAGCGAGAGACGCCAAAAAATAAGAGCAAACCACACGGCAACACACTTACTGCAGGCCGCATTACGGCATACTTTGGGTAACCATGTCGCTCAACGAGGTTCTTTTTTAGACGAAAATCGTTTGCGTCTTGATTTTTCTCATCATTCATCAATTTCTCTGGCGGATTTATTAAAAGTCGAGAAAATGATTAATAATTGGATTGTTCAAAATCTTCCGGTCATATGTCGCGTAATGCCTAAAAACGAAGCGATTACATCGGGCGCTTTGGCGTTGTTTGGTGAAAAATACGGAGATTACGTAAGAACTGTGTGCGTGGGAACTTCTTGCGGCGAAAAAGTATCTTTCGAACTTTGCGGTGGTACCCATGCCTTTTCGACAGGAACTATCGGAATGTTTAAGATTCTTTCTGAAAGCAGTATCGGGTCTGGTATTAGAAGAATAGAAGCTATTACCGGCATAAAAGTTCTCGACTATTTTAATGATATGGAGCAATCCATGCACGAATTATCAGAAAAATTAAAGTGTGGTAAAACTGAAGTATTATTAAAAGTTAGCGAATTGTTAACAAGTCTGAAACAAAAAAATCAGGAGATCACAAAGAATAAGCAGAAACAAGCGATTGAAAAAATACAAAATATACAAAAAAGTGGAATTTGCGTCTGTTATCTTGTTGTTTCAGATTATTCATTTGAAGAATTACGTTTGCTAAACGATGCCGTCAGATCAAAAAATTCATCGGGCATTGTTATTATTGCAGCTCAAAATGCAGATAAGTCACTTTTAATTGTTGGCGTAAGTCAAGATCTTCAAAAACAATATGACGCAACTCAGATACTGAAAATAGGTTTAACTTTTCTAGGCGGAAAGGGAGGCGGGAATCCAAGTTTTGCACAAGGAAGTGGCGTTGGTGATATGGCAAAAATTAAAACGGCAATGGAGCGTATGCTTTCCTGTATTGCGTGAAAGAATACATAGTTACATTTGCCGAGAGCAATTCTCGCGCGGATAAGATTATAAAAAATCTTTACGAAGACATTGGTTACGTATATTTGCAGAAGCTTTTTCGTATCGGAAAAATAAAAGTCAACGAAAAAAAAGCGAAAGCTTCCGATCGGTTGTACGTAGGAGACGTTCTGCATATTTACGACAATTTTTCAACGAAAAACGAAAAGCGGTATTTTTTTGATCGTAGATTGGCAAATCAATTCAAAAACATCATTATTTTCGAAAATGACGATTTTTTAGCGATCAACAAACCAAATAATATCGCGGTACAATTGGGAACAAATATTTCAATTTGTATAGAGACTCTTATGAGAGCGTACCAAAATTACACAAATTGTGAGTACAAATTGGTGCATCGCCTCGATAAAGACACTTCTGGCGTTTTGTTGATAGCAAAAAATCTCGCGGCAGCAAGAAAACTTACGGCAATGTTCAAAAACAATGAAATAAAAAAGACTTATCTCGCAGTCGTTAATGGAAAAGTTAATAGACGCGGAATTATCGATAATTTTATAAAAAAAATATTAGTTGGCGGCGAAGAAAAAATGAAAATCGCTGATGGAGGCAAACGAGCAACAACCGAATATTTTCCATTAAGAATGCTAGATCCTGAGGAAAGATTCATAAATTGTACGTTATTGAAATTAATTCCGTTCACGGGACGGAAACATCAATTACGCCTACATTGCGCGGAAGTATTGAAGTCCGCGATTCTTGGTGATAGAAAATATGGCGAAGATACAATTCATAATAAACTTTTTCTGCACGCTCATAAAGTTACTGTTGATGACATAGAAATCGTCGCGCAAATACCAGGATATTTTCCAAATATTGAAAATGTCGATGAAATTTAATCTTTGATTTAGTTGCAAAAAATTATATCGCAAATAACTGCAACATGCGATTTATAGTAATATCTTCCACGATATATTCTCTTTTACAAGATATAGCGAGTGATTTTTCGTTGCTATAAATCGCGATTCCCTTGAAGTCTTGATGTTTTTCAAATTTACATTCAAAAATGCCATTTCGTTCGGAAAATTTTGATATTTCAAATTCGGAAAAAGGAATGGAAAATCCGCATTTTATCGCTTTACCAAGAGCTTCTTTTATGGTCCAACAAACAGTTAAACTTTTTATATCGTCGGGTATTGATTCTTTATCTGTATTTATGTGTTTCAAAGCCTTAATTTTACTTTTTTGAGAATATTCAACATCTATTCCAAACGAAAATTCATTTTTGAAAACCAAGCTTGCGATTATGTCACGAGAATGAGAAATGCTAGTACAATACAGTGAGTTTTCGATATTTGGACAACCATTATTTTCATTTTTTATATTAATGCAATCGGGAATGATATTTTCGAAAGAATTTAATGCTTTTTTAGAAGCTACTCTCCCTAAAGCGAAATGCATTCTAGTTTTTTCTGAGGAAATGGCGTTAAATTTTTTCAATTCGTCGTTAGATAACCATTTTTCTGGGAAATGCGCGATTTTCGCATAATCACACGTATTCAAAATTACTAAAACACACTTTTCGGTACGATCTTTATATGAGAACGGTATTTCCAAAATTTTCATCTGAAGCGATAAGGACTATCAAATCATAGCCATGCCGCCGTTGACATGCAGCACGTGACCTGTGATATAAGAGGCTTCTTCGCTGGCTAAAAATCCCACTGCGGCGGCAACCTCTTCAGGCTCGCCGACTCTTGACATTGGAATACTTTTTTCCATGTATTCTCGATGAGCTGGATGGATTTTTTCCACCATAGGGGACTGGATAAATCCTGGAGCAACGCAGTTTACGGTAATATTTCTTGTGGCTAATTCAGCAGCAGCGGATTTTGATAAGCCAAAAAGACCAGATTTTGCCGCAGCATAGTTGGTTTGTCCCGGATTACCAACGCTTCCGACGATTGAAGAGATATTTATTATTCTTCCCCATCTTTCCTTTATCATATTTTTCGATGCTGCGCGCATAAGCCTAAATGGAGCTTCCAAATCGACGGTCATCACGTCCTGCCAAGCTTCGTCTGACATTCTCGTTAGTAAACTATCTCTCGTTATGCCGGCATTATTTACCAAAATGTCGATTTTACCGCAAACGCGCTCGACATTTGGAATTAATTCTTCGATTGCCTCATAAGAGCTCAAATTGCATGAAAACAAATGAACTCGTTTAGATAATTCTACCGTCAAACGCTCTAAATTATCAACTTTTGTGCCGGAAACGGCTATAGTAGCTCCCATTTTATGCAACGTACTAGCAATGGCTCGTCCAATAACGCCGGTAGCACCGGTAACAAGCGCGATTTTTCCTGTTAAATCAAACATACTCTCTCCCAAAATTAAATATATTGTATCTTAACAATTTCATATTGTTTTTCGCCTGATAATGTGCGTAATTTTACCTCGTCTCCGGTCTCTTTTCCAATTAATGCTTTCGCAAGTGGAGATTCTATCGATAGAAGTTTTTTCTTTATGTCTGCTTCGTCTATTCCAACTATTTTATAAGTGATTTCTTCATTCGAGGATTCGTCGTATATGGTAACGGTTGCTCCGAATTTGACGTCAGTTCCCTTGAGTTTAGTTATATCTATAACCTCCGCCCTAGATAATTTAGATTCAAGTTCAAGAATTCT
>JAISYW010000029.1 GCA_031269645.1 Holosporaceae bacterium | reverse complement strand
ACCGGCCTAACTAAAAGAATTTCCTCAAAAATGAATACATTAAATATTAATTCTTTAGAATCTCTCGAAAATTTTGCATCAAAATATGTTAAATCGATTTAAATTATTACGGATAAGCGAAACTCATGGGAATGGAATCATATTTATCGTATTCTTTTGCAGTCGCGCAACTTTGGAATAAAAACGTACTAATATTCTTGATTTTTACAGGAAAATTATTAGGCTCAAATTGGTTATTATTAGGGAGTGTAAAGTTTGGAAGAAAATAGAATCCTAGAAGAAAAATATAAAGTTAATCGAGCAATCACCGCATCGCAAGTGCGTTTAATAGATCAAAATGGAAATGTTGTTGGTGTTTTAAACGTAAAGGAAGCTATGCTTAAGGCGCGGGAAGCGGGCTTAGATTTAGTAGAGATAGCTCCTCAGGCAGTTCCGCCAGTTTGCAAGATTATAGACTATGGAAAACTTAAATATGAACTTCAAAAAAAGAAATCAGAAACCAAAAAAAAGCAAAAATTCATTGAGATAAAAGAGGTTAAATTTACTCCGGCTATAGGAGAACATGATTACAAAGTAAAGTTATCCAGTATATGCAAATTTCTTAGCGAATCGAATAAAGTTAAAGTAACTCTTCGTTTTCGCGGTCGCGAGATATCGCATAAAGAGATCGGCGAGCAACTATTAAATCGCTTGTTAACAGATGTGAAGGAAATAGCCAAAAGCGAAGGCGATTTACAACTAGAAGGGAAACAGATAACTATGCTACTTTCTCCTATAGCCTCCAAATAGCGAAACGCCATATTTCTAGTCGAGAATGCCTCTAATTGAAACATTCCAACGTCGGAGCCATATGAATCGTCTTCAAATCGGCGCAAACTTCCCCCAAATCTTCGTAGGAGAGATGTTTCACGGAGCCGGAGGTCAGTGGAACTAATTTCTGCTCTGATACACAATGTACTTTGGGCTAGCAGCATCCGAATAACAACTCTTGACTGCATCATCAAGGCTTCTGAGATTGTCCGTGCAAAATACGAACACTATCCTCCTCGGGTTTTGAGCTTATTCATCATCGCAAACCAATGCTTGTGCCTATTCGACAACATTAATAGAATATTGTTGACAATTCCGGTAGGACGCATGATTTTAAAATATAGCAAAAACAAATAATCGCTTCTCAAGACAAGAAAATATTAACAATATTTTTTTTATCAAAAAGACATTTTTTACATTATTTTTGTAAAAATTTACTATTTTTTAATAAATTAAGTATTATGCTATGCGTATAGCCATTTTACCCATTTGAAACAGAAATGATGGGGCAAATAATTATATATTAAGGAAAAACATGCAATTTATATTAAATATGCTACGCTACCTTGTATTTGTACTTCCATCTTTTGGGTTTTGTATGGAAGAAGTAAGCCTCACAAATATAGGCACACAAAGATTTCAAAGCGCAACAAATAAAATATTGGAGATGAGAAAAGTTTTATCGCTAAGTGATCAACAAGATATGTTGCATAAAGATCTTGAATTATTGTCAATGATTTCTGCAACAGACATCTCTCATATCGATTTAAAAGACTCAAACGCCGATGCCTATAAAGGTATCAGCGAGAACATAGATAAAGAAATTGTTCGTTATATAGGATTGCCAAAAACAGACTATGAAACACTACCGCAAAGACTGTCATGTTTGCTCGAAATTTGCAAATTATCGTATGATAAGAGTAAATCCATCGATAGCTGCCCAGAAAGGTTGAGCGCATTATTCACGTGCAAGGCGCTTTTTTCATTGGCGGCGGCTAAACATAATTATATAGCGCACATGTTCAAATATTTAAAAATCTTTTACGATGATAAAAGCAGAGCGATCCCCAAATTCGTTGGTGAATTTTTTGTTTTCCCAAAAGGAAAGCAGTGCCTTTTTATGAAACACCTGAAACATTTTGCACATGCCCTAGATCCGTACCATTCAATCGATACAATTGATAAGGAAATAAGACCAGAGGTTGATGAATGGGAAGCATCCGACACTAAGTTGCCATTCACACTATGGCTGGAAGGAAGAGACAGGAAATCGTCGAGTTTGAAGGGCGAAGTACACGTCATGCGACTTCCGGACCTCAAAGATTTTGCTGCATCTGTTAGTGAAAATAAACAGTACGATATTGTCGTTGACATCAATAACGAAGTGAAACTTACTCCATCAACACGAGGAAGCGGACGTAAGCACATAGGACTTTCCGGCGGGAAGCCAGTCATATTTGCCGGTGAAATAGAGTTTGGAGAAGGACAAGTGTTACAAATAAATAATCACAGTGGACACTTTAAACCAAACCATGCGCAGTTTGAGGAATTTGTAAATTTATTGAAAAAAATTAAAGTATTGCCTAACGATGCAACGATTGCTCCTTCATGTCCTGGAATGCCCACTAGATTTTCTGCGAAAGTAAGATTGTCGGAAGACAGTAGTTAAAAGGCAACAGAAATGATGGTTACTACTGTTCTGGTAAATGGCTGCATATTGAGTCGGCAACCAACAGATTCGGAATTTTTGTTATATAGCCAAAGCGGTTCCCGTCGAAAGTTATCTAACATCGTGGATCGGACGCGTCAGCTGGCAGAGCAAATCCTCTCGAACGTCGCCACGTCAAAAACTCGCGCTTCCGCTTTCTGCAGGATTCCGTAGAGATGCGTGCCAAACAGAACGCTTACCGCTGTCATCAGTAATGAGGAATCGCTAGTCAAACACCAGGCACCCCCCTGCGCCGCAGCCCTGGCAATCGACAGTATCACTTGGGCATCTACCAAAAAAAAACAAGAAACCATTGCTCCGACGACAAGATTCAAAACTTGCCACATCTCATCAAACTCTATCTCTTTTATATCTCCGCAAATTTTCGGCATTTCCACTTCCTTTGCGCTCTTCTTTATCCAATTCATTACCGTGGTCGGAGAGCATTTAAAAATTTTATTCGCCATAAAATTATATGTCGCTTTCGACATTGTATATAACGCCACGGCCAATGCACGCTTTTCAATCGTAGATTGTTTTGTTCTGGAGTCCTTCTCTTGAAAATTCTTTTGACAATCCCGGCATTTATATCTTTGCTTTCCTTTGACAAAACCATTCTTGCAAACTTTCGTTGATCCACAATACCTACACCGCATTTTCGCCTCCTTTCAATCAATGTTATATCATATACCTTATCTATATTTAAATGAAAACTCTCTAGTTTTTTTACTCATATTGAAGCGGTTACATGAGGTACGTGAGAAATATTTTTAATTATAGTTGCTTTTTTAATTGAATATTAGGTGTACAGTCCCATATTGTGGAGGGTTGAATTTATTTTAAATGAATTAGGATTATGTTTTCCATTCATTTACGATGAATTTGTATGGAGTTAATCCTTTGAGCGTTTTAAGTCGTTTAGCGAAATTGTAGGCGTGTATGAAAGTTTGCAGATGTTCTCGCAGTTG
>JAISYW010000073.1 GCA_031269645.1 Holosporaceae bacterium | reverse complement strand
TATTTTATCATTAAATGCAGAATAATTAAACTTGGGATAAAAAGTATCGGCGCGAGAGTAAAAAAGTTTGTCCAACCAAGAATATCTACAAAAACGCCGGAAAATGTCCTGAAAATGGAGCCACTAAATTCATAAAACGCCCACAATAAGGCATATTGTGTCGCGGCGTAATTTTTGCTACATAATGTGTATAAAAAGGCAATAAACGCTGTTGCGGATGCTCCGCCAGTGATATTCTCCCAAAAGACCGATAAATATAATACCGGTACATTATGGCCGATCTTCGATAAAATAACATATGCAAAGCAGGAAATTGCGTGCGCCGCTCCTGTATAAAATAACGCCTTCTTTATTTTCATTCGTTTTACTAAAAACCCGCCTAAAAATCCGCCGACCATTGTGGTAATCGTTCCGAAAACCTGAACGACATTCGCAATTTCTAACATAGAAAAACCAATATCGACAAAAAACGGTTTTAGCATTTTTTGCGCGACCATGTCGCCGGTTCTAAATAATAGAATTACGGTAATCAAACTCCGCCAATCTTTTCGTTGCATAAATATTTTAAATGGGCATATCAAACATTCGAAAATTATAATTTTTGTTTGGCGAATAAATTCAAATCTTGAATAGAAACGTTCTTCATACGATTTGACCATTTTATTGATTCGTTTAATCTCTTTGTTTTGCAAAATTTCTGGTTCTTTGGCATATAAAATGAAAAATGTGCATAAAAAAATGGAAAAAGCCATAACGGTATAGGCGACACTCCATCCTAAATAGTGGGCGAGATATAACGACACGCTTTTTGCGAAAAACATACCGGAGCGATACCCCAAAAGAAAAACTCCGGCGATAGGGCCAAGCATATTGATCTTTGCTTTATCTACTTGATAAGCATACAGGGACATATCTTGACATCCATCTGCAAAAGCGACTAACGAAGCGAAAAACATTAGTCTTGCCATGCAGTTCTGTGGTTCTGAGTTTGCCATTCCAATAAGTCCGACAAATAATAAAAATTGGCTGGCAACCGCCCAACCGCGGCGGCGGCCAAATATTTTCGATAAAAATGGAAAATCAGTTTTTTCTATAAAGGGCGTCCACAAAAACTTAAGAGCAAACGGCCAATGCAGAAGCGTAAAGAACCCTATCGTCGTGTTGGATATTCCACAATCTTTTAACCATAAATCCAAAATCGTCAGTCTTAGCAGAAAAGGAATTCCGCAAGAAAATCCTATAAAAAGCCTGGAACTTATATCTACTTTAAAATATGTTTTTATAAAATCGCCCCAAATGGATGCTAATTTCATTACTCAAATCTGCCCATTTTCTTTCTGATAATCGGATCAAGATATTTTTTTCTTAATCTTATTGCCTTCGGAGTTATTTCTACTAGCTCATCATCTTGAATATAGGATAAAGCTTGTTCCAGCGACATAATTCTTGGTGGAGATAGTTTGATATTATCGTCTTTCCCAGAAGCTCTCATGTTGGTCAGCTGCTTAGTTTTTGTAGGATTTACGTTTAATTCGTTACTTTTACTGTGTTCGCCAATAATAATTCCTTCATAAACCGGATCTCCTGGATTTATAAATAAGATTCCTCTTTCTTCTAGAAAAAATAATGCGTACGGAACAGCATTTCCGGCCGAATTGGATACTAGTACTCCTTTAGTTCTTCCTTCAATCGCTCCTTTATATGTTTCATATCCATGGAAAGAACGATTTAGGATACCACTACCTCGCGTATCCGTTAAAAATTCACTATGATATCCGATTAAACCACGCGTTGGGATCAAAAATTTCAGTCTAGTTTTACCAACGCCAGAAGGACGCATATCTAGCAAGTTTCCCTTTCTCTGAGTTATTTTTTCAATGATTATTCCGGTGAATTCATCGTCTAAGTCTATGTACAATTCTTCCATGGGTTCCAATTTTTGACCTGTCACCTCGTCTATTTTATATAAAACATGAGGTCTACTAATAGAAAGTTCAAAACCTTCTCTTCGCATTGTTTCTATTAATATTCCTAACTGCAGTTCTCCTCTCCCGGCGACTTCAAACGAATCTTGTCCGTCTGCTTTTTTTACAGAAATCGAGATATTGCCTTCGGCTTCCTTCAATAGCCTATCCCATATCATCCGAGACGTAAGTTTCTTTCCATCTAGTCCCGCAAGCGGCGAATCATTTATGGAAAATATCATGGATAAAGTCGGAGGATCGATAGGAAGAGCTTTTAATGGAGTTGTGACTTCGGTTGATGCTATTGTATCTGCAACTGTAGCAACTTCCAAACCCGCAATTGCGATAATATCTCCGCATTTGGCATGCTCTACTGATATTCTTTTTAATCCTTCGAAAGACAATAATTTTGTGAGTCTGGCTCTTTCAAGTATTCCTTTTCCTTCCCGAATAGCGTGTACCGAATCGTTTATTGTAGCGTTTCCTTTCAGGATTTTTCCAGTTAATACTCGCCCCAAATATTGATCATAATCAAGCATTGTGACTAACATTTGGAAAGGTGCATCATTATCTACATCAGGAGCTTTGACGTGATTTACAACCGTTTCCAGCAATGGAATTAGGTCTTTGCGTTCGTCATTCAGATTTTTAATTGCCCAACCATTCCTACCGGAAGCATAAAGAATGGGGAAATCAAGCTGTTCTTCATTTGCTCCCAAAATAAAGAATAAATCGAATACTTCATCCAGTACTTCGTTTACGCGCGCGTCTTGTTTGTCGATTTTATTTATTATGACAATTGGTTTAAGCCCTAAAGCCAAAGCTTTTGCGAGCACGAATTTGGTCTGAGGCATCGGACCTTCGGATGCATCCACTAGCAGCAAAACGCCATCTACCATACTTAAAATTCTCTCTACTTCCCCTCCGAAATCCGCATGTCCAGGCGTATCAACAATATTAAGCTTAATGTTGCGCCAAATAAAACTAGTACATTTTGCCAAAATTGTAATACCACGCTCTCTTTCGAGATCGTTATGATCCATCGCACAACTTTCTATTTGCTGATTGTCCCTAAACAGGCCGCTTTGTTTAAATAAAGCGTCCACCAATGTCGTCTTACCATGATCGACATGAGCAATAATAGCAAAATTTCTAAATTCCATAAGTGATTTGCTTCTCTCTAAGGATTGGGATGCAACTATAACACAAGAAACCCAACTTTCCTATTAAGATTACCTAGGAGAGACAATTCCTAACCATGATAAATTGCCCAAAACGTTTGTAGATACTTCCTCATAGTCTATGCTTATGAGCTCTTTTATATTTTGATCAACGGAAAATCGAAAAATATTATTTTCCTTTTTCATATCTTCACAAATAAAACGATAAACGTGTTCAATAACGACTTCTTTTGAAATACCAAATTGATACATAGCTGCAAGTATCAAAGCATGTTTTTTGGATATTGCTATCGCGTCGCCTGCAGCTTTTGAAGCTAAATATATTTGTTTGGAATATTGGTCTTTCCAATTCAATACTTGATTTTCATTGTATTTATTTGTGAAAACGAATTCTTTTTCTATACTTTTAACCGAAGCTTTTTGCATAAAAATTACGAATTGATTTGTT
>JAISYW010000023.1 GCA_031269645.1 Holosporaceae bacterium | reverse complement strand
TACAAATTGCCGCTGAAATTGCCGCAAACGGAGGAAGAATTCTGTTTGTTGGGACCAAAAGGCAAGCCTGCGATAGAGTGGCGGAAGCGGCGGTGCGTTGCGGCCAATATTATGTCAATCATCGTTGGTTGGGAGGAATGCTAACCAATTGGAAAACAGTTTCTCAATCAATTAAGAAGTTAGAAACTTTGGAAAATAGATTGCAAAACCCTGATATTTCCTTAAAAAAGAAAGAAATTTTAAATCTCCAAAGAAAAGCTCAGAAATTGAACAAAGCGCTCGGCGGGGTTCGTAATATGGGCGGAGTTCCATCTTTGCTTTTTATTCTAGATGTGATACAGGACAAAACCGCAGTAGAGGAGGCAAGAGTTCTTGAAATTCCAGTAATTGGAATTTGCGATACAAATTCTGATCCAACAATAATAGATTATCCCATTCCTGGAAATGACGATTCTATAAAAGCAATAGACTTATATTGTTCACTAATGGAAAATGCAATTATTCTTGGTATTCAGAAAGAATTGACCTCCGCTGGAGTAGATGTCGGAAGTTTAGAAAATCCGGTTGTCGAACCATCTGATAGTCCTAAAATTGCTGACGACTCTTCCGAAGCTGTTTTGATAGAAGAAAAAGATATGGAATCGTCAGACTCTTCATCGAACAACGATATTGTTATTGAATAACGTGGAGAAAGATATGGTAAATATATTAGCAGATGATGTGAAAAAGCTTAGAGAACGTACTGGATCTGGTATGATGGACTGCAAAAAAGCTCTGGTCGAGTGCAGTGGTAATCTTGAGGAAGCAATCGATTGGTTGCGAAAAAAAGGGTTGGCTGCCGCTGCAAAAAAGTCAGCTAGAGTTGCCGCAGAGGGTTTAGTCGGAGTTGCAATCATTGAAAATCGCGGAGCGGTAATAGAAATTAATGCGGAAACAGATTTTGTTGCTCGCAACGATCTCTTTCAAAAATATGTGAATACTGTCGCCGAAGTCGCTTGTAAAAGTAAAGCAGACATTGAAACTTTAAAAAGCCTTGCTTATCCAGGAGAAAACAGAAGCCTTTCCGAAGAATTGACGAATTTAATATCGATCATCGGGGAAAACATGAAAATACGCAGGGTCGATTACCTAGATGTTTCAAATGGTATCGTTGCATCTTATATTCACAATAAAATCTCTGATAATTCTGGCAAAATAGGCGTTTTGGTAGCTTTGGAGTCCGGCGGAGATAAAAATAAATTGTGCGAACTTGGGAAAAAGATCGCGATGCATATTACTGCCGCTTCTCCGGTTTCTGTATCAATTGAGGATATTGATCCAGAATTGCTGTCAAGAGAACGCTCTGTGGTTTCTGCGCAGGCCCAAAGCATGGGTAAACCGGCAGAATTCATTGATAAAATTGTCGAGGGGCGTCTTAGAAAATTTTACGAGGAAGCCGTTTTGTTGGAGCAAGTCTTTGTAATTGATGGCAGCACAAAAATTAAAGACGTAATTACAAATGCCGCTAAAGACATCGGTGCTCCGATAAAAATTAAAAAATTTATTAAGTATGTTTTGGGCGAAGGAATAGAGAAACAATCCATTGATTTTGCCCGCCGAAGTTGCTGCGCAAATTAAGTGATGTTAGATATGGGAGGTTTCTGTGGACAATAAAAAACGTCGGATATTGCTGAAAATTTCCGGTGAGTTTTTGATGGGTAATCTGGATTTTGGCATAGATGTGAAAACTATCGATCGTATCGCAAGTGAAATAAAGTCGACGTACAATGATGGGTATGAGATTTGCATAGTGATCGGAGGAGGAAACATTTTTAGGGGAGTTTCCGCCGCTGCATATGGGATGCACAGGGCGGCTGCTGACAATATAGGTATGCTCGCCACCGTTATGAATTCTATTGCTCTACAAAATTCGTTGGAAAATCGCGATGTACCAACCATAGTTATGTCGGCAATCGCTATGCCGTCTATGTGTGAACCATATGTTCGTAGAAAAGCGTTACGTCATTTGCAAAAACAGCGAGTAGTGATTTGTGCCGCCGGTTCAGGAAATCCGTATTTTACAACAGACACCGCTGCCGCCTTGCGAGCGCTAGAAACCGGATGCGATTTTTTCATGAAAGCGACCAAAGTAGCGGGAATTTACGATTCTGATCCGCAAAAAAATCCGAATGCGATTTTTTTTGAGAAATTATCTTATAAGGACGTTTTGGAAAAGGATATTAGAGTGATGGATCATACGGCCATTACCTTGGCGCGTGAAAATAATATTCCGATTTTAGTGTTTTCGTTGCAAGAGCAAGGGAACTTAGCGAAAGTTTTATCCGGAGAGGGAAAATGCTCTATAATATCTTAATTTGGAGAAATATTGCATGTTATTGGAGAATCTAAAGAAAAAAATGAACGCCGCTTTCGATAATCTTTTGAAAGATTTCGGAGGTTTAAGAACTGGGCGCGCCTCAGTGACCATTTTGGATAATATAATAGTCGAGGCTTATGGGAATATGACGCCGCTTCAACAGATTGGAACAGTTGGCGTTTCGGATGCAAGATTGCTTACGGTTCAGGTATGGGATTCATCTTTGGTGAAACCCACTGAAATCGCCATCAGAAACTCTCCAGTTGGATTAAGTCCTGTAGTTGATGGACAATTGATAAGAATCGCCATTCCAGAATTAAGCGAAGAACGAAGAAATGAGATTTGTAAGCTCGCTGGAAAATATGCTGAACAAACGAGAATTTCTATACTTAATATTAGAAGGGATGGTATGGACGAATTAAAAAATCAGCTAAAAAACAAAGAAATTACCGAAGATCAATTAAAAAAGATGTCTGACGACGTTCAGAAATTAACTGATGAATTTGTTAAAAAAATAGACTCTTCTTTGTCGTCAAAAGAAAAAGAAATAATGAAAGTTTAGATGAGTAGTTCATTGGAGCATATTGCATTTGTTTTGGATGGCAATCGTCGGTGGGCTGCTTCTCATGGATTGCCGTTTGTCGTTGGTCACAGAAGCGGTTATGCGCGCGCCAAAGAATTTGCCACAATTCTTCCTAAATATGGGATCAAATACGCTACATATCACGTATTTTCCACAGAGAATTGGAATAGATCAAAAGAAGAAGTAGATTATTTAATGAAAATGTTTTACGACTTCTTTTGCGACGCTGATGATTTTGTCATGAAATATGGGATCCGCGTAGTTTTAATCGGAGATTTAGAGAAATTACCCAATAATATTCTTGAAAAAGCAAAATATGTCGAGG
>JAISYW010000118.1 GCA_031269645.1 Holosporaceae bacterium | reverse complement strand
CATTACTACTTTGTGTTTAAAGTACAGATTTAGGATTACGCCAAATGCTAATTAAAATAAAAAACAATATCGAAGAAATAAGTAGAGTATGCGATGAAGTGCAAGAGTTTTGTTCACGCAGCGGAATTCCCTCCAATAAATATCATGATATTGTTTTAATATTGGATGAAGTCGTTACAAACATCATAAATTACGCTTATCCAAACAATGACGAGCACGTTTTTTCATTAAATATAAAGAAAAAAGCGGACGGCTATGTCTATATAAAATTGGTTGACAACGGTATTGCATTCGATCCGCTTGCTAAAGAAGATCCAGACGTAGAATCTACCATAGAAGAACGCAAAATAGGCGGGTTAGGCATATTCATAGTTAAGCAATTATCGGAACAAGTAATATATTCGCGGATAGACGACAAAAACCAATTAGAAATAAAAGTATCAATACATAATAAGGAGGAAACAAATGGAAGTAAAAATAACAACTGATGGCGATATCACTATAGCTACTCCGATAGGAAGGATAGATACCTCTACGGCAAAAGTTTTTGAGGATGCGTTAATGAACGCGGCTAATACAAACTCCAAAATAGCCGTCCATTTCAAAGAAATAGACTATATTTCGAGCGCCGGCCTTAGGGTTGTGCTGATGTTGGGGAAAAAACTTACAGCTGCAAAAGGAGTTCTTGTATTAATAGATATGCCAGAAAAAATATTTGCTGTCTTCAAAATGAGCGGTTTCGATAAAATATTGAAAATATGCGCTTCTTTTGAGGAAGCTAAACAGTTTTTTAACTAATTAATGTTTCAATGCGGTGTATGCCTACCTAAACATGAAAGTATATTTTGCTTTTTACGGAGATTAGATAAATGCTCGTAATGGATAGCGCTTTAAACATATTTTCGTTATCTTTAGCGTTTGCTTTAGTTGGGTTAAACGTATATTTGTCGACGAAAGTGCTTAATGTTACAGATTTAACATGTGACGCCAGTGTCGCCGTTGGCGGCTGTTTGTACGGAGCTCTTGTTTTGTACGGAATGAATCCACTTGTCGCATTGTTATTGGCGACATGCTTTGGTGCTGTCGCTGGTTTTGTAACATCTTCGCTCACGCTAAATATAAATGTCGAACCTGTATTAGCAAGTATTATTACTCTAACCGCATTCCAAACGTTTACTGCAAAATTATCGAGTGCAAAACCTGTAAAAGGTTTGTCTTCGTCTTTATTTACACTATCTGCTGCTGATAATGCGATAATTTCTATCATTATCGTTACGATCATATGCATAATTTTTTATAAAATACTAAACTCCGAGTATGGATTAACGATGAAAGTATTTGGATGTGGTCGCATTATATCGGAATCTTTAGGTATAAGCAGCAGTCGAATGCTTTACGTTGGGCTAGGAATAGGTAACGCGCTATCTGCTTTAGCTGGCGCGTTAATTACGCAAATATCCGGTACTTTTTCGGCAAATATGGGAAATGGATCGTTAGTTTTCGGGCTGGCGGCCGTTATTATTGGCGAAAAGATAGTCGAACCTAAAACGACAAGAAGAGCAATAATTGGATGTTTTATTGGGGCGCTTATTTATAAAGTAATGGTGGAGGTAGCGACATTTGGCGGAACGCAAACATTAGGATCCGAATACAATAATGTCATAATAGCCCTTGTGTTAATTTTCCTAATGGCTTTAATTCAAGATAGCAAAAAAACTCATAGCTTAAAAAACACTTAGGAGACTACTAATGATTCGAGTAGAAGATATCTTTGTTGTATTTTACGCTGGAACTCCATTGGAAAGAATTGCTTTGCGAGGCATTAATTTCAATGTAAAAGAAGGGGAAATCGTCTCTATTATAGGTAATAATGGCAGTGGCAGAAGCACATTATTAAGATTTCTGGCCGGTCACATATCATCCAGCTTCGGGCGCTTGTGGCTCAATAAACTGGATATAACCTCCCAAAGTCTTGCCGATAGATCAGCGTTATTCTCGTCTGTTTTTTACGATCAGGATATTGGAACAGCTGAAAATCTTACCGTAGCAGAAAATCTTGCCGTAGCCAGTATGCATCACCAACCGCGAAGTCTCCTAGCGCCAGCCATTAACAAAGAAACAAAAGATATGTTTTTTGAACAGCTAAAAGAGTTAGATTTTATGGGAATGGAAGATCTACTGGACGAAAAAGTCAATAAAATTTCCAGAGCTCATCGACAAATTCTAGCGTTGTTAATCGCCGTAATAAAAGAAGCTAAAATACTATTGATAGACGAACATTCAACTGGATTAAGTAAAGAAGCGGCAATAGCTCTTTTAGAAACAACAGAAAAAATTATTAAATCGAAAAATATCACAACAATTATGGCGGTTAGCGACCCCAAAATTGCCATCGAAATATCCGACAGCACTTTAGTGCTAAGTCATGGACAAGTGGTTTCCAATTTAAAGGGCGCGGAAAAGAAAAATATGACGATTGAGAAGCTTTTTTCTTCATACAACGTCATACCTTAAGTAAAAACCAATATTCATTGAATTTAATGGAATTAAACAATAGTTATGATAACAGGAGATAATGACCGTATAGGCACCGTTAACAATCTCTGCTGTTTTTCTGTTTGGATCCTAATGTACAGGGAGCACATTGCTGTCCTGCGCCAAAAACGCCTCAAAAATACTCGAAAAATTAGGTTTGTTAACAGCACCCAACGCAAAAACAGATGCATTTCTCAAAAACGGCATCATTTGTTATACGAACGTTAAGAGTATTGTTTCTCTAAAAATCCTTACAGATATCTAGTGTTGCAAAAATAACTCGTTCAATTCCGTTATAGTCTTTTCTTATCTCATGTATTTTAAATCCATTGTCGCACAGGATTTGCTCAACTTCTTTTTTTTGGTCGCAACCAATTTCAAAAAATATCGCGCCGCTTGGAGCTAGAAATTTTTTCGCTAGATTGGAGATTTCTCTATAGGCTTTAAGCCCGTCTACTCCGCCGTCCAATGATATTCGCGGATCGTAATTCCGAACCGATTCGTCTAACTCGTTGATATCATTGGTTTTTACATATGGCGGATTAGTCACGATAACATCAAATTTTTGATCGCTAGAAATATTGTTCCAGTCGGCATTTATAAAGTTTGCATTTTCTAGATTTAATCTATTTTTATTGTACACGGCTACGTCGATCGCTTTTTGGCTAATATCTAGACCTGTTCCAACTGAATTTTTGAATTCCGCAAGCAAACTTAATAAAACACAACCGCTTCCGGTTCCGAGATCTAGAAACTTTATCTTCGACTCCGGATCAAAACGCTTCAAAATCATTTCAATTATTAATTCTGTTTCAGGTCTTGGATCAAGGACGTTGAAATTGACAAAAAATTCATGTTTCCAAAATTGCTTTTTGTTTATTAATTTTGATATGGGAGTATTTTCCAAATAACCATTCAGCATTTTGAAAAAAATAGACATTTCTTCGTGATTTAAAATTGTTTTTTCGGCCAAAAATAGAATTTTTTCATAGGATATATTTTTTATGGCTCCAATTATTAAACGCAGATCTTTTATGCTGATATTTTTGTGCTTTTTTAAGCAATCGGAAATTATTGACTGAGCCGACGGCACTATGCTTGCTCGTAAAAATTGGCCAATTGCTCTTCCTGATTATATTCCATAAGCGCTTTAATAATTTCTTCCAGACCAACGCCATCCATAATTTGTGAAAGCTTATATAACGTTAGATTTATGCGATGATCTGAAACGCGCCCCTGAGGATAATTATAAGTACGAATTCTTTCGGAGCGATCTCCTGTGCCAATTTGCGAACGACGATTACTCGCTCTTTCGGAATGTAATTTCTGCCTTTCCTGTTCATAAAGTCTCGCTCGCAAAATTTTCATGGCTTTAAGACGGTTCATATGCTGCGAGCGATCGTCCTGCTGAGTAACAACTATTCCGCTGGGAATATGAGTAATTCTAACAGCGCTTTCTGTTTTATTGACATGTTGCCCTCCGGCTCCGGATGCGCGCATTACGTCTATTTTTAAATCAGAATCGTTGATCTTCAAATCTATTTCTTCTGCTTCTGGTAAGACAGCAACTGTAGCAGTGGAAGTATGAACGCGCCCGCTGGATTCCGTTACTGGTACTCGTTGCACCCGGTGGACTCCAGATTCGAATTTCAAACGAGAAAAAACGCCTTTGCCGGAAATACTTGCGGAAGCTTCTTTTATGCTTCCAATTCCAGATTCGTGCGCATATAAAATTTCAAATTTCCAGTGGCGATATTCCGAGTACTTTTGATACATTCGAAACAAATCGGCGGCAAATAATCCAGCTTCGTCTCCACCAGTTCCGGCGCGTATTTCGATAATAGCGTTCTTCTCGTCCGCAATATCTTTGGGAATCAATATGATTTTGATCTCTTTTTCAATTGATAATACACTTTTTTTCAAATCTTCAATTTCGGAGACTATAATTTCCTTAAATTCAAGCTCCGTAGCCGGATCGTCAGCCATGCTCTTTAATTTTTTGATTTCTTCCTGATTTTTTTCGTATTTGTTAACGAAAGTCATTAATTCTTCGAATTCCGAGAACTCTTTTGATATTTTAACGAATTCCTCGTCATGACTGAGGTTTTCCAGCATTTGTTTTTTAAGAAATTCATAACGTTTTACTATGTTGTTGATTGTCGTTTCTAAAGACATCTAAACTATCCTTCAATTGACCTCATTTTTTCGATTTCGGAACCAAACATATCGTTTAATTTGCTAATAAATACATTCGGCGACAAACCCGGTGCAATCGGAGATAAAAATTTCACCCTAATTTTGCCAGGTTTTTTTATAAAACCATGTCGCGGCCAAAAAGTTCCTGAATTATGAATCACTGGTACCACAGGACAATTAGTTTTTTTGTAAAACAGAGCGATTCCTCTCTTTATCGGTATATATTTTCCGGGAGAAGCCCGTGTGCCCTCGGGAAAAATTATTATCGGATGACCTTCCGATATCAATTTTTCAACTTTATGAACGGCGTTTACTAGGGTTTCAACGCCATTTTCTCTGTCGATTTCAATTGTTTCCGCCTTCCGAGCCAAAGTCCCGAATAGTGGAACATTCAGCAACTCTTTTTTTAGGATAAAGATTGGTTCTTCGAATTTATGTATTAGAATTAGCGTCTCCCAAGCTGATTCGTGACGTATAGCGTAGATTGCCGGCTCGTTTAACAAATTTTCTTCATTTTCCACAATAAATGATATTCCTCCAATTTTTGAAGTAATAAAATCTAAAACAAGCGATAAATATTTCCAAAAAATATAAGTGTATTTTTTTTCAAAAAATCTCAAAGGGATACCAAAAAACAAAGCCAAGGTAAGAACCGTAAAAAAAATTATATTGAAAATAATCGATCTAATTACTAACATTTTATCTCAAAAATTATCGAAAAAGCTTCTTAGACGTATATATAAGGTTTTGTGGAGTTCTTTGATACATTTTCTAGCAAAATTAAAGCCAAATTCTGATTTAACTGCACAACAATGAATTTTTAATTTCGGATTGACCTTTTGCAATTCAAATGTACTTCTGTACATATGATAATCGGAAGTAATAAGCACAATTTCTTTTATTTCGTTAGATCTAACCCATTTATTTATCTCGGACGCATTTTCTTGCGTATTTTTAGCTTGTTTTCCAAGAATTACGTTAACTCCATTCGTTTTTTTATCGTCTAAAATATCTTTCACAGAAGTTTTTTTATATACTCCAGATATAAAAATATTTCTTGGGCTGGTATTTTTTATTAAACGAATCGCATGAGGTATACGATGTCGTTCTCCGGTCAGTACAACGATATTTTCGCAAAATGCCTCGTATTTATCGTTATACAAAACCGCATTCCAAAGAAACGCGCAGAACAGCAGATTCCATATAATCAACGTTACGATCAACGCCATAACCGTTATACGAAGGATTGATCTCATCAATTAATCCATTCGTCACTATTCAAGAAGAATAAAACGGTGTTTTTAGAAGCAATCATAATTAACATCGTAGTAATAATTGGTATTGCTATGACGCTCATGATGTATTTAAACGTGTTGATATTTAAAAAATCCGTCGCCGAGACGAAATTAACACCTAAAATCGTTACTATTCCAAGGAAAACAGATATCCAGGAAGATCGACAACCGACGACAAAATAATACCTCTTGAATTGCGATGCTATGTACAGATTACTTGCGCCAATTAATTGCAAAATTTTTACTATACTTTTATGTACGCTAAGAGTTTTTTTTGTGATAAAAATTATCGTTGAGCAAACAGTAACAAAAATCAGAATAGATAGTAAAAGCGAGAACGAAAACAACCCGTTACTAATATTTAAAATTGGCGCATACCAATTTGCATGATCATGAATCCTAATGCCTTGACAAATTTTAGATAATTTATTTGATAGATCGAGTAGATCAATTGCCGCGTCCTTTTCTGTTTCCACGTCAAATATTATTGGAAAAGGAAAATCGTCAGGAATTGCAGTACTACTTAACCATGGCTCAAGAATTTTTAAAATATCCGTCTCCTTTAATTTTTTTACAGATTTCACTCCCTTGGTTGAATTTATTACCTCGACGATTCCATTCTTTTGTTTTTCTGTGATGTGGCTTTCCGTTCCATCAGTTGGCTGGATTTCAACGGTTATACGCCCGTTTAACGCATTGCGCCAATCTGCAGTAAGATTACATGTAAACACGCAACTCATGACGGCAAGACTTATACAGTACATTAAAAAACCGATTATAAAAGGAATGAATCTATTCGATTTGTCGCTGTTAAAATCAAAATCGTAATTATATTTCAGAGAAAACGCCATTAACTATCTCCTTTTGTCGAATAATCGTTCGAGCTAAGGAAACCATTATTTAGAACTAATTCATTATAATGGAAAGTGTCAACGAATTGTCTGTAATGAGTCGCCACAATAACGCAGGCGCCTATTTTATGCATTCCGTAGAACAACCCCATTAATTTATTGGCTATTTTTTCATCAACATTACCTGTTGGTTCGTCCGCAAGTAAGATATCAGGACGAGTAATTATGGCACGAGCGATGGCGACGCGTTGTTTTTGGCCTCCCGAAAGGGTATCTGGAAAAATATCAAAACAATTTCCTAATCCGACCCAATCTAGAATTTCTTTTGCTTGATATTCTCGACGCTTTTTTGATTCGCCTGTGACTTTTAAAGGAAGCGCTACGTTTTCTAATACCGTAAGATGGTTAAGCAAGTTGAAATCCTGAAATACTACGCCAATTCGCCGTCTTAATTCACACAATTCATCGGAAGAAATTTCCGACACGTTTTTGTTACATATTTTCAATTGGCCGGACGATGGTTTGATCCCCATATAAAGCAAACGCATTAAGGAAGTTTTTCCAGCTCCGCTCGCTCCAGTAAGAAAGTAAAAAGACTTCTCATATAAAGATAAAGAAATATTTTTTAAAACCGGAGCTCCATCCCCATAATGAAGTATAACTTTATCGAAAACTATAAGTGGCTCTTCTTTTGACATGATATATCCGCCAATAACCGTGTAGATGAGTTTAACACATATCTTATCGTTGAAACCAGACTGAACTATAGTTTATCATCAAAAACCTTACGAACTTTGGCAGGAATTTTGATATACAGCTTTGAAAACAAAAAGTAGTAAAAATTGTAAACTGCATGAATAA
>JAISYW010000116.1 GCA_031269645.1 Holosporaceae bacterium | reverse complement strand
AAGAGAATGCGTTCATGGAGTGGTATGCGGAGCTGGTATGCCATATAATCTTGCAGAAATCACTTCTAAATTCGGAGTTTATTATTATCCGATAATATCTTCAGCCAGAGCTTTTTCTGCATTATTTCGTAGATCGTTCAAGAAATTCCAAGAATTCTTAGGAGGAGTCGTTTATGAAGACCCGTGGTTGGCTGGAGGACACAATGGATTGTCAAATGCAGAAGATCCGTTAAAACCGGCAAATCCATATTTGAGGTTAGTTGAATTACGGAATGTTATGAACGATTTCGGTTTGCGAGCAATTCCTATAATTATCGCCGGCAGCGTTTGGTGGCTTACCGAATGGGCAGACTATATAGATAACCCAAATCTCGGATTAACAGCTTTTCAATTTGGAACTCGTTCGATTCTAACGACAGAATCTCCCGTAGCGAAATCTTGGCAGTCGAAACTGATGTCTCTCAGAAGAAATGACGTTAAGTTAACTCGCCTGAGTCCAACAGGTTTCTATTCTTCAGCCATAAATAATAAAATGCTAACTGATTTGCAAAAACTGCAAGAGCGTCAGGTTAATATAGTTGAAGATACTTCTTTTCAAATAGATGTTTTTGGAAAAAAGGTTTATTTGGATAAAACTCAAGGAAGAAATATCCAACTATGGATTGAGAATGGATTTTCGATACCTATGTCTACTCCAGATAATACCGTTGTTTTTGTAACTCCAGAGCAGTCGAAGCAAATTTTAGAAGATCAAAAAAATTGTCAAGGTTGTTTAAGCGCCTGTCGTTTTAGTAGTTGGTGCCAACATAAAGGTACTACTGGAAACATTCCGGATCCTAGAAGTTTTTGTATTCAAAAAAGCCTGCAAATGGCGGCGCATACTGCAGACGTAGAAAACAGCCTGATTTTCGCTGGTCATTGTGTCTATCGTTTCGCCCAGGATCCGTTTTATGCGGGTAATTTCATTCCGACAACTCATCAATTAATCGATCGCATAACGACCGGGTACTGATTTTGGAAAGTAATATAAGAATAGCGAAAAAAATCGCCGAAAGCGGCGTTGCGTCGCGTAGAGAAGCAGAAAAACTGATCAAGTCCGGAAAAGTATTTGTGAATAATAAACAAGTAAGCACTCCGGCATTTTTCGTAAGCGATCATGACGAAATTATTGTGGATGGAAAAAGTATACCAAAAAAATCCGAGGAAATCGTCATATGGAAATTCCACAAACCGAAAGGCGTAATTACGACAAAATATGATCCTCAGAAACGAAAAACAGTATTTGATTTCTTAAAAGATATAAATAAAAGGCTCATATCCGTAGGACGCTTGGATTTTAATTCCGAAGGACTTTTGTTGTTTACCAATAATGGTGATTTGGCAAGAAAGTTAGAGCTACCGAGCAGCGGACTAAAAAGAAAATATAGAGCTAGAATCTTTGGAAACTTGCCAAAAGACAAAATGGAGACATTGAAAAAAGGCCTCACAATCAATGGAATAAAATACAAACCGATTGACGTTAAAATCGACAAAATTTCCGGTTCAGCGAATTTTTGGGCGACAATTACGTTATTGGAAGGAAAAAATCGAGAAATCCGAAAAATTATACAGTATTTTGGATGCGTTGTAAATAGGTTAATTCGAACCGGTTACGGTCCCTTTGAATTAGGAGATCTACCGGCTGGAAAATTTTCACGTCTTTCTAAAAGAGAAATCTCAAAATTGTTGAATATCGTGGATACAGATTTACAAACAACTAAGCCGGATGTAAAAGCTATTCGAAATAGTGTATAATATTCTATCTGTGGAGAAAGAATGATAATTCTAGATTTCGAAAAACCTATCTTTGAGCTAGAAGCAAAAATAAAGGAATTAAAAAACTTAAATACCGGAGATTTAAGTATAATAGAGGATGTAAAACGACTAGAAAATAAGCGCAAAAAACTACTACGACAAGTTTATTCCCAATTGAGCCCATGGCAAAAAGTACTTGTCGCTCGGCATCAAGACCGTCCGCATACGTCTGACTATATAAATACGTTAATTGAAGATTTTGTGCCTCTGGCCGGAGATAGGTGTTTCGGAAATGATTTGGCTATAACGGCAGGAATTGGAAAATTTAAGAATATGGTAGTCGCAATTTTAGGTCATGAAAAGGGAAAAGAAACGGAAGATCGTATTAAGCACAACTTCGGAATGCCTCATCCAGAGGGATATAGAAAAGCTTGTAGGATTATGGATCTTGCCGATAAATTCAAGTTACCGTTACTAACTTTTATAGATACTGCTGGCGCTTATCCTGGAATTGGCGCTGAGGAAAGGGGGCAGGCCGAGTCTATAGCAAAATGCATAGAGCGTTCTTTGCAATTCAAAAACCCTATTGTCGCTACGGTTATAGGAGAAGGTGGATCTGGAGGAGCAATTGCGCTTGCGGTGGCAAATGTTATCCTAATGCTGGAACATTCTATATATTCAGTTATTTCCCCTGAAGGTTGCGCTTCTATTTTATATCGAAATCCGGAAAAAGCAGAAGACGCGGCTATTGCTTTAAAAATTACCGCCCAGGATCTTATGCAGTTTAAAATAATAGACGATATTGTTGAAGAACCAATAGGCGGAGCTCACAGAGAACCATTAACCACAATTAAAGCCGTTGGAGAAAAAATAAAAACCGCACTATTTGGGTTATCTAATGTTATTGATTCTCGAGCGCATCGAAATGAAAAATTTCTAAACTTTTGCAGAAATTATTACAATTAGGTGGAAGAAAATTATCGTATGTTTAAAGTAAGAAAACATGAAACCCTAATTAGCGCTCTAGAAAATGTTTTGGAATGGTATAGTTTTGCATTATTCATGCCTTTTTTACATGTTATATCGGAACAATTCTTCCCACTAGAAAATGTGACTTATAGAAAACTGTTAACTTTTTTCGCAATGTCTATTGGATTATTTATGCGCCCCTGTGGGGCAATGATTTTCGGACCAATTGGTGATAAATTTGGTCGTCAAAAAGCGATTTCTCTTTCGGTTTTATTGATGGCCGTGCCGACATTTTGCATTGGGATCCTTCCAAGTTATAGCCAACTTGGGATTGCTGCGCCAGTTATATTGATTATACTTCGAGCCCTGCAAGGCATATCAATGGGCGGCGAATATACTACAGCCATGGTCCATTTGGTTGAACGCGCTCCGGAAAACAAGCGAGGATTTTACGGCAGCTGGTCAGACGCCGGATCTCAAGTCGGCGTATTAATAGGCGGTCAAGCGCTTATCATGCTATATATTTTTTTTTCTGAAGTGGAAATCTATTCTTTCGCCTGGAGAATTCCTTTCTTGCTGGGTATCGTGCTTGTGCCGTTTGCTTTCTCTATTCCAAATATCGATCTTTCCAAGAAAAACAAGCCAAAAGACTCGATTTTTAACACTTTAATGAAACATAAAAAAGAAGTAGGTTGTACTATGGCAATCACTGCTTTCAGCGCTGTAGTTTTTTATACGTTGTTTACTTTTTTCCCATATTATTTGATCTCTCATCATATATTATCTCTCAAACAAGCTACCACTTGCTCCGTCATGACCAATATCGTAATGATTGTAACAATTTTTTGCGCCGGGTATTTGTCTGATATTTTCAAAAGAAAGCCTTTTATGATTTTCGGCGTTGTTGGAGTCTCTTGTATTGGTTACTTAACATTTATTCTTCAAGAAAATTCATTTGGTTATTGGCTTACGATGCATTTATCGTACGGTTTTTTTATGGGAAGCTATTATTCTAGCAGAGCAGCTTTTTTTGCCGAAGCTTTTCCAGCTCACGTAAGGTGCACGGCTGTTTCTATTTCGTTAAGCTTAGCGCAAGCTATATTTGGAGGACTAACCCCA
>JAISYW010000090.1 GCA_031269645.1 Holosporaceae bacterium | reverse complement strand
TAAAAGTGTTCGATATGGAGCAACCGGAAAACAATGCGCTTGCCAATCAAGTTATAGTATTTACAGGAAGTTTTAAAAATTTTTCTCGGGAAAAAGCAAAAGAATTGACGGAAAAATTAGGGGGGCGCGTATCCTCGTCAATTTCTCCAAAAGTATCTTTTATTGTTGCCGGAGAAAATCCAGGACAGAAGTTGAGGCAAGCGCAAAAATTGAGCATAAAGATTATTTCGGAAGATGATTTCCTAAAAATTCTTGGGAAAATATAAAAAAAATCGCGACATTAACCTTTTATAAAAAACTTTTGTAGCAGAATCTAACAAAGCAGTGGTTTTTGTATTATGAGTTTTTGGAGTAACGCAGTTAAGTTAATTGGCGGTAAGAGCAATACCGACGCTTCATCGAAAAATTTTGTATCTGAAGATCAGTCGGCGGAAAATCAGTCTGCAGATTTTGATTTTGCTTTACGAAATTACGTAAAAGAATCATTTTCAGTTTTGATAATAAAACCGTTATCGAATTGCGCTTTGAAAATTATGAAGATCTCGTCTCTTATAATTACCGGCTTATTATCTGGAACGCTAATTGCTTTGCTTTGTGGTGCAATATTGTTGCAATTTGGATCGATCGAAAACGTAGTTCTGTCGTCATTAATCATTAGTAAATTTGAGAAACTACTGCCGGACGTTGAATTATCCATGAAATCGGCAATGTTGCAATGGAATCCGGATACGAAATCGGTCGAAATTGTAATGAAAAAAGCAAGATTGAACGATTTACTGATACCTAAAATTTCGATTCTTCCGAACTATATAGAGTCTTTAAAGCAACAGAGATTAATAACAAAATCCATTTCTCTCATAAATCCTAAAATTAATATAAATGCGGAAGACGATTTCCAAAATATATCTTTTAATCCAAATTTTGAAAAAGGCGGATCCAATAAATCCTTGTTTGAACCGATATACACATTATCTGACTTAAAAAATATAGTTGATAAAAATACCTTAATTAAGTTGATTAACGCTAACATTTCTATTTGTGAAAATGGTATAGATTGGAATTTAAATAACGCCTATTGCGAATATAATGTAAATGAACCGCTCCCATCGTCAATGGATTGTTCAATAACATTACCAACAGAAAAATATACGACCAATCTTAGTTTAAAAAGAACTGCCCTCGAAGGAAAAAAATCAATATGTGACATAAAAATAGAATCTCTCAATCCGTTTGCTCTCAATAAGATACTAATCAAAAGAAGCGTTCCTTTAGATGCAAGAATACATACTATGCTTGATGGATATTGTTTACCAGTATCGGGCAACATTAAGCTTAATTTTGATGATAAAAAGTTCCTCGGTGGAAGATTTAATCTGAGCGGAGGATCTGGAGCTATCAGATTGCCAGCAAAGAATTCATTATCATTAAATTTGGGGAAAAGAATAGACAATGGAAGCGTGTGTGGATCTTTTTCTGAAAATCGCGCAGTAATAGATTTCATAAATATTTCGTACGGGAATTGTGGTCTGCAATTAACTGGTATAGAAGTTCCGTTAAGCGAATATAAATTCTTGGATATCGCAAATATCGACGGTACGTTAAGTTTAACAAATATTGACGTTCAAGAAATGGAGGCAATTCTTCCTGATAATATTTCCAAATCAATGATTCCTACATTTAAAAATTTTCTACCTGGATTTCGATTGGAATTGTTTAAAGTTGATTTGAAAGGTCCTGTTGTATTTGCAAATCGAACGACCGGTGAAAACTTTGTAGTAGGACAAGGCGTATTCAAAATGAAAAACGCAAAAATCCCAATCGGAGAGCAAGTTATTACAAATTTAGACGCAATTGGAAATATTTCTAACGATGGATTTGACGTTAAACTATCCAATGCTAATTTTGGCGATATCAAAGTTAATAACGGAGTTTTCTTTATATCTAAAAAAGACAATTCTTGGATAGGAAGAGTAAACGCCGACATGCCTTTAAAGGATATTTCGTCGCATGCTCGTAATATTTCGCATAAATTAGCTTTGCTTCCTATAGAGAAATTAAATATCAGAGGAATTGCAAATTTCGATATGAAATTAGTGCGTATTCAAGACGATTTTCTACAGAAAGGTGGATTGCCATTCAGGATCATAGAAGGAGCCGGCACAATTAAAACAAAAGATAATACGGGAGAATTTAGCTTGTCTTGGAATGATAAAGGCTTATTTGTAACTGGCGATGTTAATACAGGGAAAAACAGTGTTAGTTTGAGAATTGAAGAAGATTTCAAAAATAACTCTGGAGTTGGAACTATTTGTTGCGACTCCAGTTCTGATTTTCTTAATGCGTTAATTCCTAGCTTTCGTGCCATATGCGACGGAGATTTTCGCTTAAAAATTAACACTGCATGGTATGGAAATAAGCAGAAACACGATATTTCTCTAAATTTAAAAAACTCCACGTTCACGCTTCCAATGATTGGAGCTTTGAAAGAAAAGAAAGAAGACGGCGTCTTTACCGCCACCATTCTTAAAAAAGAAGATGGTCTTGAATTCTCAAAAATGCAATTGAATGCTAAAAATTCTCAAATTCGCGGACGTATGACATTTGATAATAATAAAAAAATCACTAAATGTATTTTGGACAAATTTGTGGTAAACGGTTGCTCCGCCAAAATCAATTTTATAAGGGACAACGACCATCGAATACTGTTTTCTGCCGTTGGCGATAGTTTAAATGTCAGTAACACACTCTCCATGCTCACGCAGTTTGAAAATAATACCGTCATATCAACCTACCTAAATCTGCAAGAAATGATCGTATTTGATATATTTAAAATAAAAAATGTGAAAGGTAGCTTAAGCATCAAAGGAGGGAAAATAATAGACGGTGCTTGTTATGGAGTAGTTGGAAAAGATACCACTTTGGCTTTAACGGCAAAGGATATAGAAAAAACAAACGAGAGCATTATCTCTATATCGTCCACAAATGCCGGCGAATTATTAAAATATATGAGAATTACAGATACAATTTTAGGTGGCAATATTAATTTTGTAATAAAAGTCTCCAAAGACCAAGGACAATCATTTTCTGGCGCGTTTGAAATGAAGGATTTTATCGTAAAAAACAATATCCATCTGACTAAATTAATTTCCCTATCATCTACGAATCTAATTCCAAACTTAGAAGGGTTGGTAATAGGGTTTAATCTTAGCGACGGCAAGTTTGTTGTAGCAGAAGACCAAATAACGCTTATCGGTAGAGCAGTTAGTCCGGCGGCAGGTATTTCATACAGCGGCTCCTACGATAGAATAAGCGACAACTTCAATATATCTGGAATCTCTGTGCCTTCGTCTCCTCTAAATAGCAAAGATAACGATGAATCATTTGTGGCCGATTACTATATTAGCGGATCTTTAGGAATGCCGGTACTTTCGGTTAAACCGCTAAAATTAGTACGTAATGAAATGTTAAAAGAAATTTTTGGCCAAACGTTAGCCATAATATCCGCCTCCACCGAAAGAAGAAACGACGAAATTGAGTATTTGGAAGGCAACATATCCGATCCATTCTCCCATAGCGCCTTTGACGGTAAAACTGAAGTCGTTTCAAATGCCAACGTCCGCAAATCGATTAGTAAAAAACAAAGCATCGACAAAAAATTCGGAGTAAAAATCACTCGCGGCGTTAAAAATAGTTAAATCCGATGTATTTCCTTGTTTAAACTTTCTAAACTTGATATTTATGATGACGAAAGAATGCATACTTTGCAAGTATAACGCAAAACTAGCGCTCATTCATTAACAAACAAAAAAACACAGGATTGTAATTATGTCGCGAATCACAGAAAAACATTACGAAGTAAACAGTTATTTTATTGGGAAGTTTTAGATGACGGAGTTATTCTCACCAGGCCAATTTGATTGCGTTGCCTTCTTAAGATTTCAATTTTCAAATCAGATAAAACATAAGTTTGACCGATATCCGGAATTTTTCTAACTTCGTGCATAAGATATCCGGCAATAGTCGCAGCGTCTTCTTCTGGAATATTCCAATCGAACTGACGATTTAGATCTCGAACAGGCGCAGATCCGTCCACTATAACAGATCCGTCAGATTGGAGACGAATCCCATTTGTCAATGTTGTTTCATATTCGTCAGCGATATCTCCGACAATTTCTTCGAGAATATCCTCCAACGTAATACACCCTTGAAGATCTCCATATTCGTCGACAACCAAAGCGAAATGCTCCCTTTTTTCCCGGAAATTCTGCAATTGATCAAGTAGACGCGTAGTTTCCGGAATAAACCAAGGCGTCGAAATCAAATTACTTATCTCGATTTTTTCGAATTTACCATTTTGTAGTTGCAGCACTTGAAAAAACGTCTTCGTTTTTAAAATACCAATAATATTTTCTGGATTATCTTTCCACATTGGGATTCGAGAAAAGCGGCAATTACTTAATTCTTCGGCAATTTTTTCCATTGGCAGAGACGCGTCTATGGTGTGTAAGTTTTTGCGATGTACCATGATATGACTAACGACAACTTCCTCTAGATCTAAGATACTTTTTAGCATACTTTTTTTTCTAGCCTCTTCGTCTCCTTCGGAACTATGCATTTCAATAGCTCCCCGAAGTTCTTCATCCGATTGATCGTCAGTCTTTTCCTTATCAATTTCTATCCTCGCCAGTTTAATTGAATATTTCGCGCATATTTCTAAAATTGAAACGACCGGTTTAAAAAACTTTATGGCTCCAATAATTAAAGGCACCACGAATAAAGCGAAAGGTATTGTAAATCTTATAGCTAACATTTTCGGAAGAATTTCGGCATAAATGGCAAGTAAAATCGCAAGCATCGTTTGCAAAATTGCCGCCCAAGTTCCCGTAAGATACTTCACTGCGAACAAAGTGCTTCCTACAGGAATTAGATATAAAACCAATTGATTTAAAATCAAAATAGTTCCAATCGAGGACGACATATTTTCTTGTAATAAAATAACTTTTTTGGCTCTTGCGTCGCCTCTTTTAGCTAAGTGGTATAGATATGTTTTGGAAGCTCCTGTTACCGCGGTCTCCGATCCGGATATAAAACCAGCGACTGCTATCGCGCAAACTATTCCTAGAATAAATACCAAATATGTCATAAAATCTATACTAACCGTTTCTTGTTATAAAGAGGCTACAACATTGAAAAGAGATTTATTTTTACAGATATCAGACTTTTTTTCGAAAATATTACTACCCAAATTTGTATGCCGTATACTATTTATTTACCTTTATAGACGTATATTATATTGAATATTAACCATGGTAATGGATAATGACGCGTTTTTTTATATTTT
>JAISYW010000043.1 GCA_031269645.1 Holosporaceae bacterium | reverse complement strand
ATTACTAACCATTTAGTCGTCTTTTTGCGAGCGCTCTTGCTTTTCGTGTCTTTCCTGAGCGGCTAGACTAAGAGTAGCAATTGGTCTGGCCTCCAATCTTTTTAAAGAAATTGGATCTCCAGTTTCTTCGCAATACCCATAGGTTCCGTTCTTAATTTTCGCTAGGGCAGCGTCTATTTTGGCGACGAGCTTGGTCGCTCTTTCCTTGGTTCTTAATTCATAAGTTAAATCTGTTTCTGTTGACGCGCGATCAATCGCATCGGCGCAGGTTTTCCCTTCTTCTTGCAAATGTTTAATAACACTATTGTTATTAAGTAAGAGATTTTCTTTCCAGGAGACCAGTTTGCGCCTAAAATACTCTCTTTGGAACTCGTTCACGAACTTTTCTTGCTCGGACGGCTTATATTCCTTTGGTAATTCGCAAATTTTCTCACTCATAAGAGTCCCTCGACCATCAAAAGCTAAACTAGAAAAGATTTTACCCTATTTACTATTTCTCCAAAAGCACTTTTATCGTTGACTGCAAGCTCGGATAGAATTTTTCTATCAATGGCGATGTCGGCTTTTTTAAGTCCGAAAACAAACTGAGAGTATTTCATATTGTATTCTCTAACAGCTGCGTTAATTCTGATAATCCACAAACTACGAAAATCTCTACGCTTATTGCGCCTGTCTCTATAAGCGTATTGCATGGCCTTTTCTAGTCGCTCCAATGCGGAGCGATAACAAGTGCTAGAACGTCCAACATATCCTTTAGCAAGTTTTAATACTTTTTTGTGACGAGCACGCGCAGTGACACCTCTTTTTACTCGTGACATACGACCTCCTTACCGATATGGCATATATTTTACGATATTCTTAACGTCGCTCTCACTCAAAATCATTGTTCCGCGACTTTGTCTTTTCATTTTTTGAGGACGTTTTCTCAAATTATGCCGTTTGAACGCGGGCTGAGCAGTTATTTTTCCGGATGCCGTAAAATCGAAACGCTTCTTGGCCGCGCTTTTGGTTTTTAGTTTTGGCATATTTACCTCCGCAAATAAGAAAAACTCAAATCAAGCATATCGTCACGCCTGATTCGAAATGCGATGCCCAATATAGCAGACCTGGAAAAAAAAGAAAATATGAGGGATTCGCAATTAATTAGTTTTATGAAATTATTGAAGTATGTTTTAATGTATAAAATATTTGGCACTAATTGTGAAAAAAAAATACGCATATTTCTTTATGTTTTCGTTAATCTTATTATCGGCATGTTCTAGTTCTAGCAAGTACCAAAGCAAAGGTTGGCATGCGGGCAGCGAGAAGCCGTATGTTATAAATGGTATCAGATACTATCCGCAACTGCATTACAGATATGCCGCGATCGGCGAAGCTAGTTGGTATGGACATGACGCTCACGGCCGTCCTACGGCAACTGGCAGAAGATTCGATAAAGACAAATTAACTGCAGCCCATAGAACTCTGCCTTTACCTTCGGTCGTCTTGGTAGAAAATTTAGAAAACGGTAAAAAAATTAGATTATTAGTAAACGACAGGGGGCCGTTTGCAAAGACGAATAGACGCATAATTGACGTTACACAACGTGCCGCGCAGCTGTTGGGATTTTATAAAAAAGGATTTGTAAAAGTAAAAGTAATTTGCATACCTAAAGCTAGCAAAATCGCCGCTATTATGTACAATAGAAAGCCGTACTAGCAGTCCAGCCAAAAACATGAGAGAACCTTAATTATGAGCGTGTATCGTATTATCCGATCATATGGTAGGAAGAGATCTAGAAGCTTAAGCGAAACACAAAAAAGCAATCTCGTAAACCTATACAAGATCTATGGAATAACAATACCAAAAGAAAAAATCGATCCAAAAGAATTGTTTGCAAATAAATTTCAGCAGATTATTTTGGAAATTGGATTTGGCAATGGGGAACATCTGATATCTAACGCTATTTTTCATAAAGATATCGCTTTTATTGGCTGCGAACCATTTGAAAATGGAGTTGCAAACATTTTGGGAAAAATTCACGCAAATAAATTGGAAAACATTAGAATTTTCAAAGGAGACGTACGAATTCTATTGAATTGGTTTAACGAACAAATTATTTATCGTACATACGTGCTGTTTCCAGATCCTTGGGTTAAGAAGAGGCACTGCAAAAGGCGTCTATTATCAACAGAATTCATTTCATTGCTTCAAAAAAAATCCGTTTCGGATGGAGAACTAGTGATTGCTACCGATTGCGAAGACTATATGCGTAATATACTCGAAAATTTAAATATAATTTCTGATAATCTGAGTTTCTGCAACGATATCCGGCAGTTATCCCATAGACCTGATAATTTTATAAGCACAAAGTATGAGCGCAAATCCATTTCTAAAGATAAAAAATGTTACTATTTAAACGTATACTTTAGGGAAAGTGTAAAAAGCGAATAACCGTATGCAAATTATTGGAAAAAGAAGTTTATCGTCTAGATTATGGCTTAATCGCCAACTGAAAGACGTATATGTAAAGCAGGCGCGCGATGGCGGGTATCGTTCAAGAGCGGTATTTAAATTAATGGAGATTGACGACAAATTTCGTATCATAAAAAACACAAAGTGCATAATTGATTTGGGCGCCGCTCCCGGAAGTTGGTGTCAGCTTTTATCACAACGATCGTCCGATACCGCTAAAATAGTCGCAATCGATTTATTAGATTTTTCCGCAGTCGAAAAAGTACAACAATTCGTTGGAAATTTTGAAGATGAAAAAAATCAAGTAAAAATAATGGACTATCTTCGCCAAAAAGCGGATTTGATTGTATCCGATATGGCTTCTGCGACTAGCGGCCACGCCCAGACCGATCATCTTAGAATTATGCAACTTGCTTGCGGCGCATATTCTTTCGCGCAAAACGCTCTTCAAGAAGGAGGTTCTTTTGTAACCAAAATCTTTCAAGGGGGACGAGAAAAAGCTTTTTTTGAAAACATAAAAAAAGATTTTCAAAAAGCTCGTTTTTTCAAACCAAAAGCCAGTCGAAATTTATCTTCTGAAATATATATTGTCGCTACGGGATTTAAAACATGCAACTGAGCGCGCGTATTCAAGCGACTATTGAAATGTTAGATATTTTTTTTTCATTGAAACTTCCACTCGACATTATCATGGCTAAATTTTTTAAACACAATAAATGGATAGGAGTTTCCGATCGGCGTGCAATTGCAGAATTTTCGTTCTCGATATTTAGAAATTTCGAAAAAATGAAATTATTAACCGCAAATATTACGACGAATTTTGGTCGGTTCTATGTTCTTACCTTTCTAAAAGTGGAAGAAAAATGGTCTACTGATAAAATTGCTGAAGCATTTTGCGGGCGACGATATGCTCCTTCACAATTAACGATGTTCGAGCGGCAATTTATTAATTCCATCGACAATCGATACAAAGAATTTCCAAGCCATGTGAAATACAATTATTCAGAATGGTTGCAACCATATTTACAAAAATCCTTTTCGGAAAGCGAATTAGCAAATGAAATGTTGGC
>JAISYW010000130.1 GCA_031269645.1 Holosporaceae bacterium | reverse complement strand
AAATTTATTAATCTGCTCATATCTCTGAATTTTTGAGACATAAGATCGCTAAATTTACGCACTTCAATCCCTGCCTTTTGTGCAGATCTAGCGACTTTTATACCATGCTCGTCGGTTCCAGTTGAAAAATGAACGTCGAACCCGTCCAATCTTTTAAATCTAGCGATAATATCGGCAGCAATGCTTGTATAGGCATGCCCAATGTGAGGATCGCCATTTATATAATATATCGGAGTTGTAATGCAAAACTTGTTCATACTATTTTCCCGCAGCAATGTTTGTATTTTTTCCCGCTGCCGCAAGGACATGAGGCATTACGCGAAGTCGCAAACAAATCAATTTCTTTTTCATCTGAATCAGCAACTAATTTGTTGTTTTTTTCCGAAACGACGTTATTGATGATTTCTTGCGCAGCTTGAGAAATTTCAAATAAAGATAAAATTTTAACCGCTTCTTCGCGAATTGTTGCAGACATTATTTCGAATAGAGAAAACGCTTCCTGTTTATATTCGTTTAGAGGATCGCGTTGAGCATAAGCACGCAAATTTATTCCCTGACGAAGTCTGTCTAAATTCAATAAATGCTCCTTCCAATATTGATCAATCAGACGTAATAAAACAGTGCGTTCCATATATCTCATCATTTCGGACGAATGAATTTCTTCTTTTTTCTCCATTTTTTTTCTCACTTGCGCGAAAACTATTTCCGCAGCGTTATCCCGCGTCACATCGTCGCTTTTATGCAAAGAAATATCTAAACCGAAATATATTGCTAACTGTTCGTTAATGGCTTGATATTCCCAAATATCCGGAGAACTATTATCTGGAACATTATCTAATATTATTCTATTGATAAGTTCCATACGCATATCATTGATATCTTCGCTAAAATCCGCATTTTCAGACATTAATTCATAACGTTGAGCATAAATTACTTTTCTTTGGTCATTCATTACGTCGTCAAACTTTAGCAGGTGCTTTCTAATATCATAATTACGCGCTTCTACGCGTTTCTGAGCTTTTTCCAGAGCTTTATTTACCCACGGATGAGTAATTGCCTCTCCTTCTTCAATACCAAACTTTTGTAGCATGGAATCCAATTTATCTCCGCCAAAAATGCGCATTAGATCGTCTTCAAGAGAAAGAAAGAATTTTGAAGATCCAGGATCTCCTTGTCTTCCGGAACGACCACGAAGTTGGTTGTCAATGCGACGGCTTTCATGGCGTTCCGTACCCACGACGTATAGACCGCCGGCGTTTCTAACGATTTCGAAATCTTCAGTGATTTCCTTTTCTGCTTTTTCTTGAATTTGTTGACGCAATTCTTGATCTTCAACATCAACTAATTCACGAGCCAGTTTTGCCTCAAGATTTCCCCCCAATTTTATATCTGTGCCACGTCCAGCCATGTTTGTGGCGATAGTTATTGCTCCGGATTTTCCAGCGTCTGCAATAATTTGAGCTTCAATATCATGATATTTTGCGTTTAAAACGTTATGCTTAATGCCTGCTTTTTTCAGAAAAGACGACAACAATTCAGATTTTTCGATACTGACTGTTCCGACCAAAACCGGCTGCTTTCTATCATTGCATTCTTTAATTAATTTGATTATGGCATCGTATTTTTCGCGAGCAGTTCTATAAACTTCATCATCCAAATCTGCACGCGCGACTGGAACGTTTGTCGGAATTACTAAAGTTTCGACCTTATAAATTTCCGATAATTCTTGCGCCTCTGTTTCCGCAGTTCCGGTCATGCCCGATAATTTCTTGTACATTCTGAAGAAATTTTGAAAAGTAATAGAGGCAAGAGTTTGATTTTCCATTTCTACCTTTACTTTTTCTTTTGCTTCCAAAGCTTGATGCAATCCATCCGAATAACGCCGTCCTTCCATCATTCTACCGGTGAATTCGTCGATAATTATTACCTTTCCATTTCTTATTATGTAATCTACATCTCGCCTAAACAAATGATTGGCTTTAAGAGCATTATTTACGTGATGTACAAGAGTGATATTTTGAATGTCGTATAAATTTCCAGTTTGGAGCAGGCCCGCGGACTCCAATAAATGTTCTATGTGTTCGTTGCCCTCTTCCGTAAGAGTAACCGATCTATGTTTTTCATCGATTTCATAATCAACTTTAGCTAATTTTGGAATAATTGCGTTTACTTTTATGTATAAATCCGCAGAATCTTCGGCGGCTCCAGAAATAATTAATGGCGTGCGTGCTTCATCTATCAAAATGCTATCAACTTCATCCACTATGGCGTAATTAAACGGGCGCATTACTAATTCGGAAGAATAAAATTTCATATTATCTCGTAAATAATCAAACCCAAGCTCGTTATTGGTCGCGTAAGTGACGTCACAATTGTATCGTTCTCGGCGCTGAGAATCAGTCAGTCCATGCACGATAATTCCAATCGTAAGTCCAAGAAATTTATAGATTTTTCCCATCCATTCGGCGTCGCGTTTGGCAAGATAGTCATTAACCGTAACAACATGAACTCCTTTCCCTTCAAGCGCATTCAAATATACTGCGATTGACGCAACTAAAGTCTTCCCTTCACCTGTTTTCATTTCGGCAATCATTCCCTGATGAAGAGCAAGCGCTCCAACCAATTGCACATCGAAAGGACGTAACCCAAGCGTTCTTTTAGCGGCTTCTCTGACAACGGCAAACGCTTCGACTAGGATATCATCTAGAGTTTCTCCTTCTTTTAGGCGATTGCGAAATGCATCAGTTTTTGCCTGCAAGTCTTCGTCAGATAAAGGAACAATTAAATCTTCTAACGCATTGACCTCTGCTGCAATTTTGAAATATTTTTTAACTATTCTATCATTATGAGAACCAAAAATAGTTTTTAAAAATTTAGATAACATAAAGCCTCGTGTAGTGCGTCAGAATATATTTAGCGATTAATTATAAAGAAAACGCAAAAATAAAGATATCAAAAAATGCACAGTTGATTCTCTGTTTAGATAACAATCTATAAAAAAAGCTCCCGCAGAGGCGGGAGCTTCTGATAAAATGAGAAAACAAGAACGCAGCTAGAATCCGTAATCCCCCATTCCTCCACCAGCAGGCATTGGCAGCTCAGGTTTTTTTTCAGGTTTTTCAGCAACCATACATTCAGTAGTTGCCATTAAACTAGCAATAGAAGCGGCGCTTTGGAGAGCAATCCTAACCACTTTCACCGGATCAATAATACCAGCTTTCATCATATCAGTATACTCACTTTTTCGAGCATCAAAACCGTAGTTAAAACTATCGTTCTCCAGGATTTTGCCCACGACAAGAGAAGCATCTAAGCCTGCATTATCAACGATCTGACGAGCAGGCGCTTGAACAGCTCTTTTGAGGATTTCAATACCAAGACGCTCGTCTTCGCTCTTGTGATGAGTATTGGCCAAGACTTTAGTCGCACGTAACAAAGCAATCCCCCCACCCGGAACAATCCCCTCGGCGACAGCGGCGCGAGTTGCGTTAATTGCATCCTCGACCCGATCTTTGCGTTCTTTAACCTCTAGTTCGGTAGCTCCACCAACACGAATTACAGCGACGCCACCAGAAAGCTTTGCCAACCTTTCTTGCAACTTTTCGCGATCGTAGTCTGAAGTGGTATCTTCCATTTGCCTTTTTATTTGATGACAACGAGCTTCAATATCCTGTTTAGCCCCAGAACCGTCAACAATGGTGGTATTATCCTTATCAATAAAAACTCTCTTGGCATTGCCAAGCATATTGATATCAACAGAATCTAATTTTGTACCCAAATCTTCACTGATAACCTGTCCACCGGTAAGAATCGCAATATCCTCCAACATCGCTTTTCTTCTATCTCCAAAACCTGGAGCTTTCACGCCACAAACTTTTAGGCCTCCGCGTAATTTATTGACAACCAACGTAGCCAAAGCTTCTCCTTCAATGTCTTCCGCAATAATGAGTAACGACCTACCAGACTGCACAACCTTTTCCAAAACGGGAAGCATTGGCTGCAACACGGACAACTTCTTCTCATGCATCAAAATAAGAGGATTTTCCAGCTCGCATGTCATTTTCTCGGCATTGGTCACAAAGTAAGGCGAACAATATCCGCGGTCAAATTGCATTCCTTCAACCACCTCCAACTCAGTTTCTAGAGATTTCGCTTCCTCAACGGTTATAACGCCCTCTTTCCCGACTTTTTCAAAAGCTTTTGCCAACATCTCTCCAATGGATAAATCACCATTAGCAGAAATTGTACCGATTTGCGCTATTTCGTTGTTAGTAGATATCTTTTTCGAAACGTTTTGCAACATTTCGGTGACTACTGTAACACCAGAATCAATTCCGCGTTTTAAATCAATGGGATTCACTCCGGAAGCAACGACCTTTACAGCTTCTTTAACTATAGCTTGAGTCAGAACAGTTGCTGTAGTTGTTCCATCTCCGGCTAAATCGTTGGATTTACTAGCCGCCTCTCTAACCATTTGAGCGCCCATGTTTTCAAACTTATCGGACAATTCAATTTCTTTAGCAACCGTTACGCCGTCCTTCGTAATTTTAGGAGAACCAAAACTTCTCTGAATCACAACATTTCGTCCCTTCGGACCAAGCGTGATTTTTACTGCGTTCGCCAAAGTATCGACACCCAACAACATTTTGCTGCGAGCTTCGACTGAAAATTTTACTTCTTTTGCTGCCATGTTATATCTCCTTATTTATTAACAATACCTAAAATATCAGATTCTTTTAATATGATGTACTCGTCGCCATCGATTTTCACTTCGTTGCCGCCCCACTTGGCGAACAAAACTTTATCGCCAACTTTCACCTCTAAAGCGTGCAATGTTCCGTGATCGTCGCGCACTCCCGGACCAGCGGCAAGTATCTCGCCTTCCACAGGCTTCTCTTTCGCGGTATCTGGAATAATAATTCCACCAGGAGATTTTTCTTCCTGATCCATTCTCTTAATGAGAACTCTATCTTTTAATGGTATAAAATTCACTTTCTTAGTCATATTTCAACTCCATTTTCATATAAACACAACAATTCGCTCGCCCAATAACGAGCGGGTAGAGGTTAACAACAACTTCACATATTTTCAATACACATTTACGAAAAAAAATATATGAATTAACTAAATATTAATATTTTGT
>JAISYW010000125.1 GCA_031269645.1 Holosporaceae bacterium | reverse complement strand
AGCAAGTTCCTCCAGTATTTTCAGCAATTAAAATCAACGGAAAAAGAGCTTGCGATAGAGTAAGGCTAGGAGAAAACGTATCACTAACTAAGAAAAACGTAAAAGTATTTTCGCTTAATGTGGTTGAAGAAAATTTAAAAGAAAAAAAAGCGACATTTGAAGCGACATGTTCTTGTGGAACGTATATTCGTAGTCTAGCAAGAGATATGGCAGAAAAACTGGGGAGTATATGCTACGTAAATGAGTTACGTCGCATAGAATCTGGTTTTTTTTCAATTAAAGACGCGATTTTACTGGAAAATTTTATAAAAATGGTAGATACTGATAGAGTGAATGATGTTTTTGTTCCTCTTGAAAAACCGCTGGACGACATCCCGGCTTTGTATTTGAGGATTGACGACATAACTAAGTTACAGAATGGGCTTTGCGTGGTTACAAAAACACCAGATGTTTTGTCATCAAACATTAAAATTTTGGATGATAATCGTGGTGGTTTTTATGGAGTTGGGTATATATCCGATTACGGTAGAGTGCATCCTATAAGAATGTGTGTGAGAAAATAGGAGATAAAGATGATGTCGAATAAACAGGAGATCGTTCAAAAATTTGCGGTACATAGTGGAGATACCGGCTCGCCAGAAGTGCAAGTTGCAATTCTAACCGAGAGGGTCAACAGTTTGGGTAAACATCTGGATACTCATACAAAAGATTTCCACTCCAGAAGGGGTCTTTTGGGAATGGTCAGTAGAAGGAGAAAGTTGCTCGATTATTTAAAGAAAATCGACAATGAACGATACTTGAAGTTAATAAAGTCATTGGGTCTTAGAAGATAAAATAGTGAATTTTTTCGTGTGAGTAAATAATGATAGTAAGAAAAACAATTGAATGGGGAAAAAGGAGTCTCTCAATTGAGACTGGGCGTTTCGCAAATCAGGCGACAGGTTCGGCATTGGTAAGATATGCGGATACGATAGTTTTGTGTACGGTTGTGGCTGATAAAAAGCCAAATCCAGAAGCCGATTTTTTTCCGCTTACGGTAAATTATGTAGAAAAAGCATATGCCGCCGGTAAAATTCCAGGCGGATTTGTTAAAAGGGAAGGGCGTCCATCAGAAAGAGAGACTTTGATCTCACGGCTAATAGATCGGCCAATTCGTCCACTGTTTCATGGGAATTTTAAGAATGAAACTCACGTAATATGTACGGTTTTAAGCTTTGATGGAGAAAACGACACTGATGTGATTTCTATAATTGGCGCTTCTGCGGCTTTAACGCTGTCCGGTATTCCATTTTTAGGACCGATAGCCGCTACAAAGATTGGTTACAAAAACGGCGAGTTCATATTGAATCCATCAGTTAGACTAGAAACTGATTTAGATCTTGTAGTCGCTGGATCGGAAAAAGGCGTGCTCATGGTTGAATCTGGAGCAAAGGAGTTGTCCGAATCTGTAATGTTGAATGCATTAAAGTTTGGGCACGCGGCGCTTCAACCTGTGATTAATATGATTAAAGAGTTAAGTGAAGAAGCTGCAAAGACAGCATGGAATGTTCCGGAGCCTATTACGCAAACTGATGCGCTAATTGGCGATATAAAAAAGAACTTTTTAAAAGATATAGAAAAGGCCTATGCGGAGAAGACTAAACAGGAACGAAATGCGTCTTTAGCAGGAGTATTACGAAAAGTGAGAGAGTCTTTTTTAAATGACGGAATAGAAGAAGAAGTTTTGAAAGTTTCTTTTAGCAAGGTATGCTCACTGTTTGTGCGAGCGAAAATACTTAAAACTGGAAAACGGATAGATAATCGCGGCGTAGCCGACATAAGAAATATCAGTGCAGAAGTTTCTGTATTGCCTCGAGTGCACGGGTCTGCTGTATTTACGCGCGGAGAAACGCAGGCTCTTGTCGTTACTACCTTTGGTACTAATCAGGACGAGCAATTGGTCGATTCCTTGATTGGAGAGTACAGAGAAAGGTTTTTGCTGCACTATAACTTTCCTCCATTCTCAGTTGGAGAGGTTGGGTGCTCTGGTTCTCCAGGACGACGAGAAATTGGACATGGGAAATTGGCTTGGCGTGCTATTGAACAAATGTTACCGTCAAAAGAGGAATTTCCTTATTCAATAAGAGTTGTTTCGGAAATTTTATCATGTAATGGATCTTCGTCGATGGCTACTGTGTGCGGAGCGTCTCTTGCATTGATGGACGCAGGTGTGCCTATGAAGTGCGCTGTTGCCGGGATCGCTATGGGACTCATTATTGAAGATGAAGAATACAAGATTTTAAGCGATATAATGGGAGAAGAAGATCATCTTGGCGATATGGATTTCAAAGTTGCCGGCACTGAAAACGGAATTACAGCATTGCAAATGGATATAAAAGTGGTAAGCGTTACATTCGAAATCATGGAAAAGGCTATGATTCAGGCCAGAGATGGTCGTTTGCATATTTTGGAGGAAATGAAAAAAGGACTAGCTAAACATCGTCCCGAATTGAACAAAAACGCGCCGAAAATGGCTTCGTTAGTAATCCCAAAAGATAAAATACGCGAGGTTATTGGAAGTGGCGGGAAAGTAATTCGTGAGATTATCGATCAAACTGGAACAAAAATAGATATTGAAGATAGCGGAAATGTAACTGTTTCCGGCCAAAATACCGCATCTATTGAAGAAGCTTTAAATATAATTAAATCAATAGCTTTCGACCCTATCGAAGGTATGGTATATGAGGGAACGGTTGTGAAAGTGATGGATTTCGGAGCGTTCGTGAATTTTTATGGACCAAAAGATGGATTATTACATATTAGCGAAATGTCATATAAAAGAGTTGATAAGGTGACAGATGTTATGAATGAGGGCGATAAAATTGAGGTAACATTTTTGGGATATGATAGTAAAGGCAGAGCAAAACTAACATTGAAATGTAAGGTGTAGTAATCCTTATTGACCACTGCGTCTTTCTGACGATTTGGCTTATATAGAAATATTTTCTATGTGCTTGGGAAAGCTCCAATCTGGTACCAATATTACGTCGTATCTAATGGAAGTTGAGTGCATTTTCGGATTTCTGGCTAAAAATATCTCCGATGCTCGTATGATGCGGTTTATTTGTCGAGCAAGAATTGCGTTATGGCATTTTTCTAAATTCTTGCGCGATTTAACTTCTATGAATACGATAGTGTCTCGTTTACTTGCAATAATATCAATTTCTCCGCAAATTGTTTTGTATCTTCTTGCAACAATGTTGTATCCCTTAACTTTTAATAACAAAACAGCGATAAATTCTCCAAAATATCCCTTCAATTCTGTCGGATTCATGATTTTTCTTTTTTAATTTCGATAGCTTTTTTATAAATAATATTTTTAGATATGCAATATCTGGTAGATACCTCTTCAACGGAGTTTTTTAATGAATTAGTCTTTAGTAATTTGCATAAATGAGAAAAAATTTCATTTTGGTTAATATGACTTTCTTTAGCTCCGGATACTATGAGAACGAATTCGCCTATCGGTTTATTTATGGAAAAATGTTTAACTGAATCGGATAAAGCGCATCTCCTAAGTTCTTCAAAAACTTTTGTTAGTTCACGACAAATACAGCAAAACCTATCTCCAAAAATATCTAACATATTTGATAACGTGCTAAGTAAACGCTTCGGAGACTCAAAAAAAATCATTGTTTCTTTCGCAAATTTAATATCGCTTAAGTATCGTTTTTGAGCATTTAATTTTTTAGGTAGAAACCCGTGAAACGTAAAACAATTCGTTGGTAACCCGGAAGCGCTAAGCCCGGCTATTACTGAACAAGCTCCTGGTATAGGGAAAATATTAATATCGTTACCCACACACCAATTGAGCAACTTATATCCTGGATCTGAAATGAGAGGAGTTCCAGCGTCAGATATCAATGCGTAAATATTATTTTTTTGTATGAACGAAACAATCTTGTCCTCATTATGCTCATGACATGCAATTAATTGGGTTTTTATATCATAAAAATTCAATAATTTTTTAGATAAACGCGTATCTTCCGCAAAAATGCATTTTGCATTTTTTAAAATGTGAAGCGCACGTATTGTAATATCAAATATATTTCCGATTGGTGTTGCAACTACATATAATCCTGGGCTATGCTGCTGCTCGCATAGTTTGTGCAAAAATATTTCTGATAATTGAGGCAATAAAAGTGCGTCAGGCAATGAAAATATTCCTTTTAATATGTCTGGCCTCCTGCTCTCCTAGCAAAGATACGCTTCAGCCTACAATAACTACTCCACAAAAAGCAATCGATGAACTTTCGGACCCTTATTTGAAAGACTCTTTCAAAAACTGCGCAAGAGATTCTATTTTATTACTATTGCCAATATCCGGTAGCAACGCTCAGTTAGGGAAAAGCATATTGAACGCATGTGTGTTGTCTTCGAAAGAAGCAAACGAGGAAAATATAGATTTTCATGTCGTTGATACAGCTGATTTATCGATAGAAAAATTCAAGTTATACGATAAATTTAAACAAAAAAATCTAAAAGCTATTATTGGACCGGTATTTTTTCAAGAAACAAAGCGGTATGGAGCTTTATTTCCTAACGTTCCAATCCTTAGTTTATCTAATAATCTAGATGTAAATAGTAATCATATAATTGCTTGCGGATTGTCTCCGCAGCATGAAATCAGTAACTTATTTGAGTTTGCAATTTCTCAGAAAATTAGTAGTTTTGTGGCCATTTTGCCCGAAGGAGATTTTGGAAATCAAATCCTCGATTACATCAAAAATGAAGCCAAAAAGCATGGATTAGAAGACAATGTAGAAATAATACGTTATACTAGCATTGCTAGAGAAGACGCTACCAAGTATGCTAAAAACTCAGGAAAAAAGGCGATTTTTGTTATCGATCCGATATTAA
>JAISYW010000101.1 GCA_031269645.1 Holosporaceae bacterium | reverse complement strand
GAAATTATTGATTATTTTCTCTTTATCGAGTTATTATACCGCACGCGTATGATTGGTATATTTTCATGAAAATTCGGAAAGTCATATTTCCAGTAGGTGGGTTGGGAACAAGATTTTTCCCTATCACAAGAGCTATTCCAAAGGAAATGCTTGGAATTATCGATAAACCATTGATACATTATGCTTTTGAAGAAGCCATATCAGCAGGATTGGAAGAATTTATTCTGGTTACGCGTCATGGAAAAAATTCTATAGAAGATTATTGTGACTATATGTTTACGCATTCTCGGTATTTTAATATAAGATCCGGAAGCATCTGCTACATTCGTCAAAATGAGCCAAAAGGTTTGGGAGATGCAGTTTTATGCGCGAAAAACCTTATAGGCGACGAACCGTTTGCGGTCATGTCGGCCGATGATTTCATATTTCATGATAAATCTTGTATTGGAGAAATGATAAAACATTATAATGGATCGAATATGATCGCCACCATGTCGGTTGCACCGAACGAAGTCAGTAAATATGGCATTTTGGATGTAAAAAGCGAAACCGATAGATTAGTAGTGGCTAAATCCGTTGATGAAAAGCCGAATATTAAAGACGCCAAATCCACTTATGCGATAGTTGGTAGATATCTATTATCTCACGAGATTTTTAATATTCTCGTAGATTTAGAGCCTGGAGTCGGAAATGAAATACAGCTCACGGACGCGCTTTTAAAAATGATTCCAACACATGGATTAACTGGATTTAAGTTTGACGGACAAAGATTCGATTGCGGTTCAAAAGAAGGATTACTGACGGCTATTTTGCATACGGCTAACTCTAATAAAGAGCTGAGTAATGTTATAAATAATTTTTATAGGAAAAAAAGATGAAAATAACAGTTATTGGAGCTGGATACGTCGGATTGGTATCTGGAGTCTGTTTTGCAGAATTTGGATTCAACGTTATTTGTGTCGATAACAATACTTCGAAGATTAAATCTCTAAAAAATGGTTGCGTACCAATATATGAACCTGGTCTTGATACTTTGATAATGAAAAATTCAGCTGCTGGTCGTTTAATTTTTTCTTCTGAAATCTCTTCAAGTGTGAAAGATGCAGACATAGTGTTCATCGCGGTTGGAACTCCCAGCAAATCTGATGGAAGCGCAGATTTATCACATATATATCAGGTAATTGAAGACATTCATGATTCCGTTAACAAAAATGCAGTGTTGGTAATAAAATCTACCGTACCAGTCGGTACCACAAGAACCATCAAACAACTGCTTTCAAATAAAGGAATTGAGCTAGACGTTGCTTTTAATCCAGAATTCTTAAAAGAAGGGGCGGCAATTGAAGATTTTATGCGTCCAGATCGCATCATTCTCGGAGTGGAAAGCGAGAAAGCTAAAGACATTTTATCTCATGTATATCGTCCGCTTTATGTGTTTAACATTCCAATTGTTTTCACCGAATTAGAAACGGCAGAATTATCAAAGTACGCTTCCAATGCTTTTCTGGCTATGAAAATTACGTTTATCAATGAAATTGCGAATTTATGTGAAGTATGCGGAGCTGACGTTAAGGAAGTCGCGTTAGCAATTGGATTGGACAAAAGAATAGGCGATCAGTTTTTACAGGCAGGCCCTGGTTATGGAGGGTCGTGTTTTCCTAAAGATACGTCTGCGCTAGAGAATTTTGCTCGTAAATTAGGTATACAAGTGCCTTTGGTTACGGAAACTATTATTTCTAACAGAGACAGACGCGATAAAATGATAAATAAAATTCTTAATGCTTGCGGTAATGATGTAAAAAATAAAAACATTTCTATTTTAGGCGTTACTTTTAAAGCAAATACAGACGATATGCGAGACAGCCCAAGCGTCGACATCATAAATTCTATGATATCTCGCGGAGCAAATATTCGCATTTATGATCCTTCTTTTTCGGAACAAGCAAAAGAAATTTTTAAGAATATAAACTTTAGCAAAAATGCTTATGACAACTGCAATGACGCGGACGCTGTGGTGATTATTACGGACTGGCCCGAATTTAAGGCCCTCAATTTAAGTGAATTAGGCAAACGAGTAAAAAATCATCTACTCATTGATCTCAGAAGTATGTATTCTATTTCCGAAGTTAGAAATAGTGGATTTACATACAGTTCGGTTGGAAAAAAAACATTTAAGCCAGAATCACAACATGAATAAACTATGCTGTTTGCTTGCGATAATTTGTTGTTTTACCGCAGAAAATTGCATCGCAGAATCTAAAGATTTTTTCGTTCAACCTCAAAAAATGCGAACTCTTTGCAAAACAGCTCAGGATTTGGAGCAACAAATATCAAAATTGTTAACCGAATTAGAATCTCTCACGCAAATGGAAAAAGTATCTACGCCGGTCATTCGTAATATATATGAAATTCTTGCAAGATGTTGCACGCTTTTGTTTAATATGCAACGCTTTTCTTCGTTACTTACATTAAATCAGCAGGATAATAAAAATGATTTCATTAGATGTTCGATTATTATCAAAAATTTTGCCCATTATTTTAAATTGATTAACGCACAACTTGGAAAAACAAATACGGAAATGTCTGCTCTAAAAATAGCTAAACACCAATGCGTTTCTGACATTGATGAGAAAAAGAAGTTGTACGACAAAATTTGTTCAGAGATAGAAGTTCTATCTATGGAATTAGCAAAAACCAGAAAAGAAAACGTCATTTTATATGACGTAGTTCAGCATATTGCAACAAAATCTGAATCGCTTGAAGAGTTAGACGCAGAACTAGAGGCAGAAAACGCAATTGGAGTTCTAAGGAATACAAAAATAGATACAAAATTGTCGCTGAGTTATCCGGTTTTCGGCAAGATAATCACGGAATTTGGTGATAAAGGCCTGAATAATGAAATAATTTATTATATGTCGTTTGAGACGACTCCCGGAGCAATCGTCACCTCTCCTCTCAAAGGAGTGATTGTTTTTACGGGTAGGTTTTTAAATTATGGAAATATGGTTATAATCAGCAACGGAGAGTATAGAATATTCTTGTACGGAATCGATACATTATTTGCAACAAGCGGCGACGTTGTGGACACTGGAGATTACATAGGAAGAATGGGCAAAAATTTGTCGAGAGTTCCGCTAATA
>JAISYW010000057.1 GCA_031269645.1 Holosporaceae bacterium | reverse complement strand
AAAAGTCGTTTGTGCGCAATATCGGATGCGACGCCAGTGGAATTCATTGCGCATCAGAGAGTTCGTTTGAGGTACAATTAACAGCTTTTTATAGAAAAATAAAAAAGATACCGATTAAGAAAGATACAAATCATCGCAAAGCTTTTGAGAGTTTTTTTAAGAAAGTCATTTTCAATAACAGTAGCTGCAATTTGGAGGAACGAAATAAGTATGATCGCTAATTTTGGGAAACGTCTAATGTCTTTTTGCAAAAAAGATATTATCGAGAAAGAGGATAAAAAAGAGCGGTCGTATGGATTTTTTGGAGATTATTCGTCCTGGGAAGATGTGGAAGAATTGTGTTGCGGAGGATATGGTAGAGACGGAATACTCCAAGCTACTTTAGCTTCCACATTGAAAGTGAAAAACGGCGAAGCTGTTTTTGAAAGAGACAGTTTCATATTCGACGAAATTCAATATTCTTTCGGATTGTTGGCGTCTTTATTGAAAGTCGCAATTGAAAACAATAATTCGTTAAATGTATTAGATTTTGGCGGAGCATTGGGTAGTCATTATTTTCAAAATAAAGAATTCTTAAAGCCCGTAAAAATAGAGAGATGGATTGTGGTTGAGCAAGAGCATTACGTAAAAGCTGGAAAAGAGAAAATTGCCGATGGAATTCTGGAGTTTGCATATTCCATTGATGAAGTAAAAAATGCAAACGTATTGATCGCAAGCAGTATTCTGCAATATCTTAATACTCCATATGAATGGCTTCAGAAATTAGTTGATAAAGAAATTCCATATATGATTTTCGATAGAACGGCATTTAGTTTGGAAAACAGAGATAGATTGACATTGCAAAAAGTACCTCCGGAGATTTATGAAGCGATTGTTCCTTCTTGGTTTCTAAGTGAGCGTAGATTTTTGGATGTTGTGCGAAAAAAGTACCAATTGATCTCAGCTTTTGATTCTTATATTGATGTAGTTGAAGAGATTCCATCTGTGTCTAAAGGTTTTTTGTTCAAGTTGAGAGAGACGCGATGAAATGCCCATTGTGTGCAAATAGAAACATAAAAGTAGTTGAGATTTTTCCCGTACAAATCATCAAAAAGCATTATCTGGAGACAGGTTTAAATACAGACTATCTTTTTGAAGTAATAAACGAACTAAAATATATTGGATGCAATAGATGTAGAATAAAGTTTTTTGATCCGGTAGTACTCGGTGACAGCCAATATTACTCTCATCTCCAAAAAAAGGAACGCGTAACTAATGTTCATAGGGAGTGGTTTTATAGTGTTTTGAACGATAAAATTAGAAGAAAACCATCTGGCAGATCTTTTCATATAGTCGATAGCACACAGTATATTCGAATAAATTCAGCCCTAGAAAAGGTTATAAAAATGTATATAAAATTTCTCAAAATAGTGAATTATCACAAAGCTCAAGATGGTCAAACAATTATATACGTTTATGAGAAGTTATAAAAAGATGATGATGCTAAGAAAACTACTAGCCAAGCAAGATTTTAATCCTGACTTTCTCGGAGTTTTTATAAACCCATTTTATTTTGCGAGAAAGAATTTGTATAAACAGATAAGTCGATTGTCCAAAGAATTCAATGGTAAAATTTTGGACGTCGGTTGCGGAACTAAACCATATAGAGAGCTTTTTAATGTGGACGTTTATCATGGATTAGAATATTCAGATTCCAAATCTGGAATAAGTCACAAATCTCAGGATTTTGTCTATGATGGTCACGCTTTTCCTTTCCAAAATGAGACCTATGACGGAATTATTTCGAATGAAGTACTAGAGCATGTATTTAATCCAGACGAATTTTTATCAGAAGTTTCGCGCGTTCTCAAAAGAAACGGCAAGCTGTTACTAACGGTGCCTTTCGTTTGGGATGAACATGAACAGCCTGGCGATTTTGCGCGTTATACTAGCTTTGGAATTAAATATTTATTGAAAAAGCACGGATTTAAAATAATATATTTTCATAAATCTGCAAATAATATAACTATAATTTTTCAGCTTATAAACGATTACATATACAAGATTTTCATAGGCAAAAACCGCAAACACAACCGAATTATTATAAATTCATTGACTTCTATTTTTAACATTTTAGGACTGGCTCTGTCCTTAATTTTACCTAAAAACAACGATCTACATCTTGATAACATACTCTTAGCTCAAAAAAAATCGACATGAAACTTAATCTCTGCACATTATTCGATAGCAACTATATATCATGCGGCATAGCGATGTACGAAAGTCTGAAAAAGCATTGCGATGATTTTCATTTATATATTTTTGCCTTTGACGATATCGCCTATCAGATATTATCCGAATTATCGTTTGAAAACGTTACGATCATCTCTTTAGAAGAATTTGAAGACGCCGAGCTTCTAAAAGTCAAGCCTACGCGAACAATCGGCGAATACTGCTGGACATGCACGCCGTCCACTATTATTTATTGCTTAAAAAAGTATAACTTAAATCATTGTGTTTATATTGACGCCGATTTATATTTCTACGCAGATCCGTCTGTTCTGGCGGAAGAAATACGAGGCAAATCGGTTTTAATTACGTCTCACAACTATTCTCCCGAATATGATCAAACGGATACGTCAGGAAAATATTGCGTGCAGTTTATTATGTTTAAAAACGATCCTTCGGGAATAAAGATATTAAATCTATGGAGAGAAGAATGTTTGAATTGGTGTTTGGCAAGATTTGAAGACGGCAAATTCGGCGATCAGAAATATCTCGACGACTGGCCGGAACGCTTCGATTGCGTCCATGTTTTGCAAAATTTTGGCGGTGGTGTCGCTCCATGGAATATTAGTCGATATAAAATAGACGATAATTTGGAAATGCTAGACGTTTACGCCAACAAAAAAAGTAGGCTTTATTTCTATCATTTTGAAGATGTTAAATTTTCCGATGGCAAACTTCGTAAGAATTTTTTTTGCTCCTATCATGTGAGTAAATCACATCTGAAATTAATTTATCTTAGGTATTTAATTTGTTTAATACGCGTAAATTCTAGAGTTTGCAAAAAAAATAAATTAATAAAAAAATACAGTAAAGAAAATGTGTTTCGAACGTTTTTGTATGCTTATTTTGGATTATACAAAGAGTTGTACGAGGAAGAGTATGATAAATTAAGCGTGTTTCAACTATTTAAGTTATGTCTAAAGCAGTGGCGTAAGAGTTTGAGATGAAATATAGCGTTATAAATTTAGAAAAACATGAGGATTCTCGTGGAAAATTAATAGCTTTCGAAAAGGGCGTTAATTGTCCATTTGAAGTCAAACGCGCGTTTTTTATGTACGATAACGATATACCAGCAATCAGGGGCTCCCATTCCAATCAAAAATCACAATTTTTACTGATAGCGGTAAAAGGGAAATGCAAGATAAAAGTAATAGATGGACAGCGCTCGGACTCTTTTATTTTGGATTCTCCAGAGAAAGCCCTTTATTTAGACAAAATGATATGGAAAGAAATATCGGATTTTTCAAAAGATGCGATTATACTAGTCCTGGCAAGTGAAAAATACGATGCTGACGAGTACATGGTGGAAATAACTGGGTAGTATTCTGCAAGAAGATAA
>JAISYW010000049.1 GCA_031269645.1 Holosporaceae bacterium | reverse complement strand
ATGGAAGAAAGCACTTCATCTAACGACATTTCGGGGTTTTTGTTGACCATATAATTACATCAATAAAAAATTAACCTATATTATTTCTTTTTTAATACCGAATACAAGTTAAGTTTCCCAGTTAACGCAAAAAGCTTGAAACCGGCGATAATTTTCTGTTTCTTGGAATTCACTAGATCAATACGCGACTCCAGCAAACGGTTTTCTTTATCCCAAACCTCCGTGTTAGATTTCAAACCGAGAGAACTCTCCTCCAAATTACCGGCAGAGCTTAATTCGGCGCTTTTTACGGCGGAACGACTCGATTGAATCATGGCATTGGCAGAAATATACACATTCCAGTTAACGATGCATTCTTTTTTGATTTCCAGGACAGCATTCTGCGCAGAGAATTCCGCTTTTAATGCTTTTTGGTTAGCAATCGCGATTGCCGAATACGAATTACCAGAAGACGGAGAATTTGAAAAAATTGGAATGCGCACCTGAAGAGAAGCAGAATAAGTATTGCGTCCATGAGTTTTGGAGGAGCCACCTTTAGGAAGATTCCTATCTGCCTCCAATCGGAGATCGCATGACGGAGAGAGTCTTCCTCGAGCGACATTTAGTTCGTCAAATGCCGCTTGCTCAGCAAACCTATAATGAAGTATAGAATTATTACAACCCAAAGCTACTACGATCAAATCATTCAAGTTCTTGGGAAGTTCTATACTCAAGCGAGGCAGACCCAATTCCCGGTCGGCCGTCAACCCAGTGAGTCTTTCAAACTCAGCTTTCGCCGCCGACAATTCGGTTTCGGCATTAATTCTTTCGTAAACAGCCTTCTGATAATTGGCGCCGGCAAAAGCAACCTCCGAAGGGGTACCGACGCCAAATTCCAGGCTGCTTTTCTGAGAATTCAAAGTATTTTTTAAATTTTCTTCCTTTTTTTTCAAAGCAACAACCTTCTGACGGCCTGCCCAAACACTCATGTATGCTTCCAATACCTTAATAATCAGATCCTGCTCGTCAAATTTCAGCTTATAAAGGGCGGCTTTTGAGGAATTATTGCTGGCGCGCATTGTGTTTACTGTGGAAAATCCGTTAAATAAATTTTGCGTTAACGAAATACCGACTTCGGTAGACGTAGCTTTCTCATCATCGGAAATTTCATCGTACTTTTGCTTTTTTCGCGAAGTCGAAACAGATGCTTCTACGCTGGGCAAAAACATTAGCTTGGATTGCTTGTAATATTCTTCGGCGACCTTATTCTCAGTCTGGCTACCAAACCAAGCAGGGTTATTATTGTAAGCGGCGACGACAGATTCCTCAAAAGTTATTCCTTCCATTTGGGCGGCATTATTTTCAGAACGATCGACGATTTTGTTGGAATTGATTTTTGCAGGATTTTTGGCTGAAGCAACCTCATAATCCGCTCCCAAGTAAAAACACACTAAAACCAAAAATAAATTACGCACCATCGTAAAACTACCCCAAAACAGACTTTATTCTACATAAACTTTCATATTTTCCAAACGAAATTAACATATCAAAAATACTCGGAGTAATTTTTTTACCCGTTAACACATTTCTAATAATTTGCGCTATCTTGCCAAACGGAACGTTTTTTTTCGCCGAAGCATTGCGCAGTTGTCGTTCAACACTCTCCTCGTTCCAATTTTCCTCAGCCTCCAAAGTTAAAAGCACATGATTTAATATGTCGACCGCGCTAACATCTATTTTTGCCGGAACAAAATCGTCCGTATAAATCGTCGCGAGATCGCGCAACTCCAACAAAGTTTTCGACCGCTGCTTCAAACCGTTCATTCCCAGAAAAAGACGACGACGTTTTTCTTCGGAAACGTCTCCGATTACGCTCAACAGCTCGTTCAACAGGCGATTGTTATCAGCTTGGCGTATATAATGGGCATTCAGGTTAGTCAGCTTGGAAAAATCCAATCTAGACGGAGATTTTCCTAAAGAATCAACAGCAAACCAATTTATCGCCTGTTCCTGCGATATTATTTCGTCATCTCCATGCGACCATCCTAAACGCAATAGACAATTACAAACAGCTTCGGGGAGATATCCCATATCGCGATATGCTTCGATTCCAAGAGCTCCGTGGCGTTTAGACAATTTCGCGCCATCCGGTCCGTGAATTAGCGGAATATGACCATATTCTGGAATTTTCCAACCGAATGCGTTAAAAATCTGTATATGTCGAAAAGTGTTTGTGAGATGATCGTCCCCGCGAATTACATGGTTAATCTCCATATCATAGTCGTCTACAACAACAGATAACATAAAAGTTGGAGTTCCGTCGCTGCGAACTAAAATCATATCGTCTAATTGATCGTTCGATACGGTAACTGTTCCTTGTACAAGGTCATGCAAAATAGTTTCTCCGTCCAGTGGAGCTTTCAAACGAATGACCGGATTAACGTTCGCCGGAGCTTCCTTAGGATCTCGATTTCGCCATTTCCCATTATATTTAGGAGACAATCCATTAGCTTTTGCCTCATTGCGCATTGTTTCTAGCTCTTGAGCGGAGCAATAACAATAGTATGCCTTTCCATTTTCCACCAACTTTTGTGCAAGCGCTACGTGCCGATCTAGTCTAGTCGATTGAAAAACAGGTTCGTCATCCCAATTTATTCCTAACCATTTTAATCCTCTGAAAATTGCGTCGATAGTTTCCTGAGTTGAACGTTCTCGGTCGGTATCCTCTATTCGAAGCAAAAACTTACCGCCATGATGGCGCGCGAGCAACCAGTTGAAAAGTGCCGTCCTCGCTCCGCCGATATGCAAAAAACCTGTAGGAGAAGGAGCGAAACGGGTAATCATACTCATTTAACTAATCCTTAAACCAATTGACGCTATCTTATAAGCTAAAAATTCAAGAGTAAATGTATACAGAAAAAATTAAACAATTCTTTGACGATTTTTATGAAATTGAGAAATATAACCTTCCTAATTTTATTCCAATTGGAATCGGTATCGGCATTTATTTGTATTTCACGCTTGATAATGAACCGAATTTTTGTCTGAATGTTTTTTTCTTTTTTACAATGCTCATCCTAAGCGTTTTTAAGAAAATGCGTGTGTGGCCGCTATATGCGTTGTTATTTATTAGTTTAGGCTTCTTCGTATCGCAAATACGAACAAAAACAATCGACACTTTTATGCTTTCTGAGAAAATAAACGGGCCAATTTCCTTTATCGCAACTGTAGAATCTTGCGAAAAGACTGAAAAAGGAGTTGTTTTTATAGTTGACGACATTCACATCCTTTCAAAATCAATCATAAAAAGAAAACTTGACAAACTACATCTTACGTGGCGTGGGAAAAAAGCCATATGCTCTGGAAAAGATTATATTCCGGGCGCAAGAGTGCTTTTCAGGGTTATTATATCTCCGATACCTCCTCAAACTTTTCCTGGAGAATATGATTTTAGAAAACAGCAATATTTTAAAAAAATTAGCGCGCGCGGATTTATAATAAAACAGCCTAAAATATTGGAGGATCAGACTCGAACTTCGTTTGGTTTATTAGTAGAACAATTAAGACATAATATCAACAAAAAAATTGAACGTTTTTTATCTAAAGATATCGCCGCCATAGCGGAGGCGCTTATGACAGGAAATAAATCTGGTATTTCAAAAGAAGTAAGAAAAAATTTTGTGAATTCCGGTACGGCCCATATTCTTGCAATTTCCGGATTACATATGGGAATCATCGGATTTTTTATTTTCTGTTTTTTTCGCTTATTGTTTTGTTGTTTTCCAAAAATATCTAAGTTTTATGATGTGAAAAAAATTTCAGCAATCATTTCCTGGTGCGTAGTTTTACTGTATTTATATATTTCCGGAAGTTCTATCCCATCAATACGCGCATTCATTATGCATACGCTCATTATAATTGCTGTTCTATTAGATAGAGTAGCGATAACAATGAGATCGGTGGCGATCGCCGCTACAGCAATTATGATACTTTCTCCGGAAGCAATTTTATTCCCCAGTTTTCAAATGTCGTTCGGAGCCGTCATAGCAATCGTCGCTTTTTATGAACACTCTTGGAATTTCTCTGGATTTTTTAGAACATTATGCAGTACGGTTGCTACCACTATAGTTGCGACCATTCCAACTTCGATGTTTTCAATTTATGTTTTTAATCAATTGACGTTAAACAGCATTCTGGCCAACATAGCGTCCATTCCTCTAATGAGCTTTTTCATTATGCCAATTGCCGTAATTGCGTTGTTTTGTATGACATTCGATTGCTCTAAACCGTTTATTATATTAATGGGGTATGGTGTCGATCTGCTTATGAAAATTTCTGAATATACTGCGCAACTACCAGGATCTTTCTTCGTCATGCATACTCCATCCTCTTGGATTATGGCGATTTTGATTTTTTCCGGACTATTGCTAACGCTTGTTCATCACAAAATCAGATTTACAGGATTGGTTGGAATTGCAATTGGAGTAATAGCATATTTTTTGCAACCAATTCCTG
>JAISYW010000042.1 GCA_031269645.1 Holosporaceae bacterium | reverse complement strand
GGTGAAGATTTTTCGCTGCATCCTTGGCTTGGTGAGAGTAGTAATATTATCGCTGATGTTATTGCTTCTCCGAATGGTACTGGAAAACTTACTGGTTTTAGGGGAGATCCTGAAGGCGAGTCGTTGTGCGTGGTTTCTTTGGTGAATTTCCTGTCTGAACCTTTTGGTACCTTTGGTTCTTTTAACATATTACTTAATGGAAAAGATTCCAGTACATTTGATAGAATAATGCTATCTTCTTATCGTGGTTTTCCGCTTGCCTATACTATTTTTCACCTATTTGGGGCAAATATAGAAGCTCTCAAGGCTTTTGGGTTGGTTACTCGTAGATTTATTTAGATACCCTTGTATGCAGCATTCCTTTGATTATGACGTAGCTCTCCACGTCGTTCCGGTTTTGGAGTCTTCAATCTGAATGTTTTTGTCCAATAATTTCTTTCGTATCTCGTCGGCTAGTTGGAAATTTTTTTCGGATTTTGCTTTTTGTCGGGCGTTTATCAGTTTTTCTATTTCTGCTTCAGAAATTTCCGCAGGATGCTTTGCTATCTGGAACCATTTGTCGGCGTTCTTAACCTGCAATCCCAAAGTTTCCGCTTCTTTTTTAAGTTTAACGCATAACTTATTGATTTCATCCTGTTTTTTGGTCTTGTAAATCTGCGTCGCGATCTCTTGCAAACGGCAAAGGGCAAGTGGAGTATTTAAATTTCTGATTAATTCGTCAACTACGAGATAATCTTCCTCTTCTTCGTAGAATTTATCGAGATTATCCGCCAACTGCAGAGCTCCATACAATTTATCGAGGGCTCGTTTCGCTCTGGGCGCGGATTCTTCCGTCCAATCCAACGTTTTCTGATAATGCGCGCTTAGAATGGCATAGCGGATTATTTCGCCGTCATATCGTTTTAGAATATCGTTCAACGAAATTATATTGCCTAACGATTTGGACATCTTCTGACCGTCTACAGTTAACATTCCGTTGTGGAGCCAATAATTTGCCATCAAACATCCGAACGCTCCAAAATTTTGCGCGATTTCATTTTCATGATGAGGAAACAAAAGATCTTGCCCGCCGACGTGGATATCGAATTTTTCGCCAAGGTATTTGTAACTCATGGCAGAGCATTCCAAATGCCAGCCTGGGCGACCTTTTCCAAACGGACTATCCCATGAAGGTGCATTATCCTGATCTTGATCCGATGGTTTCCATAAAACAAAGTCCATCGGATTTTCTTTGTATGGAGCAATCTCGATGCGACTACCGGCGATCATTTCATCGAGATTTCTTTTGGAGAGCATTCCGTACTGGGGCATTTGTTTTATGCGAAATAAAACATGCCCTTGAGATTCATAGGCAAAGCCGTTATTTATCAGCTTTTGAACGATGTTTAGCATATCCTGAATATGAAGAGTGGCTCTCGGTTCGTGGGTAACCGGTAGCAAATTGACGAAGGACGAGTTTTTTTGAAATTCATCGATAACTTTGTCGGTTAATTCTTTTATGGATATATTTTTTTCTCGAGCGCCGGCGTTAATTTTATCATCCACATCGGTAATATTTCTCACGTATACGACGTTTTTGTATAATTTCTTCAAGAGACGAAACAATACATCAAAAATCACCAGAGGACGGGCATTTCCTATGTGCGGACTCGAATATACCGTGGGACCGCAGGCATAAATTTTGATGTTATTTTCATCAATTGGGATAAAGTCTTCTAGAGAATTAGATAACGAATTGTAAAGTTTTATCGTTTTTTTCATGAGGCTTTCAGATTGTTTTCTATTCTGCTTTTTATGCTATTGTACCCTAAAAAACCGATGATTTTCTTCAATTCCGGACCGTATTCCAGTCCGGTGAGAACGGTGCGTATGGGATGAAATAAATCTCGTCCTTTCTTGCCGGATACTTTTTTTAAGTCGGAGATCCATCCATCGAAATCAACCGGATTAGGCAACGTTTTCAGCATTTGATTGACGAAGCTTTCATTTTCTTTTACGATACTGATTTTATTGCATAAAACGTCATGCCAAAAAACAGATTCCTTAATCGAACGTAAATTTCCTTTAATTGTGTTCCAAAAATCTTCCGAAACATTTGAAATATTCAATTTTTGCAATTGATTTTTCACTTCTTCGAACGTTTTTTCAGAGAGAATTTTTTGCGAAAATGATTTTGCATTTTCTATGTCGAATTTGGGAGACGATAAACTCATTTTTTCAAAAGAAAATTTTTCAATTAAATCATTAATGGTGCCGTTGTAAATTGCATTATTTGACGTTCCCAAAGTTGCTAGAATATTTAGAATAGCGTTTGGTTCAATTCCGTCTTTTCTCATATTTACTATGCTTAAGGGAGAGCCGGAGCGTTTGGAAACGTCATGCCCATCTAGTGAAGACAGCAATGGTACGTGCGCAAAATCTGGAAACGATCCGTTTAACGCTTTAAAAAGATCAATTTGAACGGCCGTATTAGTAATATGATCATCGCCACGAATTATATGGCTAATGTTCAAATCGACATCGTCGACTACGGAGGCAAACGTATAAACAAAAGATCCATCTGGTTTTATCACGATAGGGTCGCTAATGCTGCCCAAAGGAATGGAAATTTTTCCGTGAACAAGATCGTTCCATTCCGCGCATTCTTCATTGTTCAATCTAAAACGCCAATACGGCTTTATGCCGTTGGATTCAAATTTTTCAATTTGTTTTTTAGTAAGAGCTAAAGAAGCTCGGTCATAGACAGGAGGTTTTCCTTTTGAAGCTTGAATCTTCTTTTTTATAGAAAGTTCCTCCTTAGTTTCATAACAAACATAAATCCTTTCGCTACTTTTTAGACGATTAATGGCCGAACTATATTTTTCGAAACGATCAGACTGCTTATAAAATTCATCCCACTGGATTTTTAGCCATTTCAGATCTTTTAAAATCATGTTTTCGCATTCTTTAGTAGATCTTGTGGGGTCCGTATCGTCAATTCGCAGTATAAACGCTCCGTTATTTTTTTTGGCGAACAGATAATTCAAAATAGCGATTCTTACATTACCAACATGCAAAAAACCGGTTGGAGAAGGGGCGAATCTGACACGGACGCTCATTCATCAACCTCGTCGAAAAATTTTTGCCACCAAGCATTTTTCTTTTTGGGAGCAGTTTTTTCAGAAGAGATAGTCGCCGTCGAGTTTTTCCAATCTGATACGCTACTTTTTTCCTCGACAGAATTTTCCAAAATCGGCTCGGAAACAGATTTTATATTTTCCTTCTCAACATTTTCGGATGGAACAACGGTATTTGTTTCCTGTTCTTTATAATTTTTTTGGCGATTTCTTCCCCTATTGTAAAAACGCGATTTTTTGAATCTTATTTCTGATATTGTGTTTGCATCTTCGGTGTTTTTTCCCCTTGACGCGTATGATCCTTCATTTTGACTTGAAATATTATCAACAACTTCATGCGGCTGAGCCGACCTTTGATGGGAAGAATCTTCGTCATCGGTTGTCGGATACTTTTTTATAGATTCTATTTTGAAATCCGTTGCCGAGAATGAAGGATCAATTCTGAATATTATTTTTGCATTTCTTTGATTTTCTATATCTAATATGTAAGAACGCTTGTTATTTATAATATATAACGCAACGTCAGTTGAAAGCGTCACAAGTATTTCTTGAAAATCTAGCGATGTACAAATTTCCTCTATTTTACGTAATATGCGAATAGTAACCGCTTCATCTGACCAGATCTGTCCAGTACCGTTGCAATGCGAACAAGTAATCATGTTGGCGTCGGCGATACTTGAACGAAGACGTTGTCTCGCTAACTCTAATAAGCCAAAATTACTTATGATTCCTATCTGAATTTTCGCCTTATCTTCTCGCAAAGCATAGCGTAAACATTTTTCCACCTGCAGATTGTCGCGTTTGTCTTCCATGTCGATAAAATCGATAACGATTAATCCTGCCAAATCTCTTAACCTACATTGTTTGGCAATTTCATTCGCGGCTTCTAAATTAGTTTTTAATGCAGTGCCGCTTACATTTCTTTCGCGAGTAGATTTTCCGGAATTTACATCGATAGAAATTAATGCTTCAGTTGTATTTATTACTAAATATCCTCCAGAAGGAAGATTAACTCGAGTCGAATAAATTTGATCTATCTGGTCGTTTATTTTGAACTTGCTAAATAAAGAAACTTCTTTATCGTCGTAAAGTTTCACTTTTTTAATATGTCCCGGCAGAAGTTTTTTCACGAAAGTTTTGGCAATTTTATAACCGTCTTCACCCTCTATGTAAATCGATTCGATATCGCGAGAGTACAAGTCCCGTATCGATCTTTTGATTATGCTTGCTTCTTCATAAATCAGAGACGGAGCTTCTGATTTTAACGTGTTTTCTCTGATTTCATTCCATAATTTCACAAGATATTCGAAATCTTTTTTAATTTCAGATTTTACATGT
>JAISYW010000017.1 GCA_031269645.1 Holosporaceae bacterium | reverse complement strand
GGTTATTAAAAAAATAGTTAATAACGCAAAGACAAGAAGACCGAACATATATCACCTATGCATAATTTTGGGAAGAGTCACACCTTTTTGGCCCATATATTTGCCTCCACGATCCTTATACGAAGTTTCGCAGACTTCACTTATTTTGAAGAATAAAAATTGGCACGCCCCTTCGTTAGCATAAATTTTAGCTGGTAATTGGGTTGTGTTAGAGAATTCTAAAGTAACATGCCCTTCCCATTCAGGCTCTAGCGGAGTTACATTTACAATAATCCCGCAACGAGCATAAGTCGATTTACCAACGCACAAAACAAAAATGTCTTTTGGTATCTTAAAATACTCCACCGTTCTAGCTAAAGCAAAACTATTAGGCGGAATGACGCAACAGTTGGTTTTTCTATCGACAAAACTTTGAGCTGAAAAATTTTTTGGATCGATAATAGCGTTATCAACGTTCGTAAAAACTTTAAACTCATCAGCAACTCTTGCATCATATCCATAGGATGAAATTCCATAAGAAATTACAGATTTCTGCAATAATTCATCTACAAAAGGGTCTATCATATCGCTTTTTATAGATAATTCTCTTATTAGTCTGTCGCATAATAACATTTTGTCTCCATAAATCGCAAATATTATCTAAAAATTCCGCAGTTTTCATCAGAATGGTTTCTTTTATTTGGAAGCAATGTTTTCCGGTTTTTCTATTTTAGAAATTGCATAGTCTAATTCTATTTGGGTGCAAAAGCCGAGCAAAACTGGGTCTCGCGGTTTTAATTCATGCATTTTTGCATGAGTTTTGTTACGAATGGATAAAACAGTCGATTTAGTAGTTGAAACTAGGGAACATATGCTCGAGTCAGACATATCCGGATAAAATTTAATCAACCAAGCGATAGCATCAGGACGATCGCGTCGTTTTGAAATGGGAGTATACTTTCTCTTGAATTTTTGCTTTACAAGCTGAAATTTGGGAGCGGTCAGAACCAAAGACGCTTTCGGATCTTTTGTGCACCTATCAATTTCTTCTTGAGTTAATTGCCCTAAATTTATGGGATCCACTCCTATCATACCAACGGAAACCTGCTCGTCCGCAAGAGCCTGTACTTCCAGATGATGTAAACCGCAAAAATCCGCAATCTGCTCGAATGTAAGAGCAGTATTTTCTATCAACCAAACTGCCGTGCCTTGGGGCATAATCGGAATTGCCATATCATTTTTCCATTCAAATTTTTGGCTTCATTCTACACTGATTGTCGGAGAATCTCAATAACTGTAATACACATTCTTGTATGTTTAGGAAGTGGTAAAGAATTTATGGGAAAGACAGTCAGATTTAAAGTTAGCAGTGTTTACAAACCACCTTACAGCATTTGATTTTGAAGCTAGCAGTATTTTCTATCAATCAAACGGCCATGCCTTGTGGCATAAATAGAGTTTGTTTATGGATTTGCTGATTTTTCAGCTACTATTAAAATTTTGGTATCGCTAAAACATGGGGCAATTTGTTGTAAATGGTCATTAATTTTTTTATTAAGGAATTTATTAAATAATATTAATTATGTTAAAATTTTTATGCACTATCTCCAAATAACCAAAAATACAGTCGCAACAGCCGCATCGCTACATCCCAAAATAACCAAAATTTTTGATAGAATCATGACGGAGTTAGTAACATGAAAGCTTTACATGATGTTAATTTTTTAACAGGCCAAATCTTGGGTACGAGAAGTTATAAGTCGTGTACTTTCCAATTCTCCATGTACACATCTTTGGAGAATGGAGACGAAGATTTTTCATGGCTTAAAAGAAGTTTGGCAAGAACGCAAAATGCCGGCAAAGTCTCTATAACAGCGAATCTGAGCGGCCACCAACCATGGCGACAATAATCAGAATTACCATACTTGGAGAACAAGATCTGGCGGAGGAAGAGGGATTCGAACCCTCGATACGGCTTTTCAACCGTATGGCGGTTTAGCAAACCACTGCCTTCAGCCACTCGGCCATCCCTCCACGCCAAACATGCTAAGAAATCATTAAATATCGCTGCTGTCAAGCCGCTTCCGCAACTCTTTCTTCAAAAGCTCTGCTTTGCGTAGAGCGCGTCTTTTCTTTCGAGCTTCCAGAAGGGAAATTCCAGTCCCATAAGAAGGCTTATTCGCCGGTCGTAAATTTTCTTGAGAAGATGGCGTTTGAGAAACCTGAGGCGTTTGATTTTGAACGTCTTCCTCAATATTTGCTTGACGTTTAGCGAACACATCAATAATCCAATCCTTAACCTTTTCCAAAATAACGGATTTTTCTATCTTTTTCTTTTCGAGAGGTTTTTCTTTTTTTATTTTTGGTTTGGAGATTTGTATGGCGCTGATTTGTTTAGTTTGCTTCATTTCTCGTTTCTGCTTTTTTTTAGGTTTCGATACATTTATTTTATATATTTTAGGCATTAACGATTCAGCGATTGGAAATAATATATCCGATAATTTTGATTCATTTATCAATGGATAATCGCTTTTTGACAAATTAATTGCAAGCAGCAACATACAAAAGCATATTAATAGACCAATTCCTCTAAATAAACCGAATAATACGCCTACGGCCTTATCTACTCCTGAAAGTACCGAACCTTTTACATTGTTGGATATAGAGCCAATCAACAATAGAAGAATTGTTAACGTTATTAGATAGGCGATCAATATGGCCATACAATTGGCTGCCGTTGGACTAGAAATTTGCTCTTTTATTGCCGGAATTAAATACGGGGCAACGAAAATGGCTATAAATCCGCTTCCAAACCAAGCGCAGGTACCAAAGAAATCTTTTATAAAACCGCGCATAAAACCAATTGTAGCGGATACGAACATTATGAGTATGTATATATAGTCCAGCAGATTGAAAAATTCTCGACTACTCATTTCAATTTACAATTTCAAGTATCGCCATAGCATCAACTAGAGTTTTTACGGCAATAAGTTCAATATTAGAAAAATTATCTTTTAAAAGATTATTGGAATAAGGAAAAATAACGCTTTTGAAACCAAGTTTTTCGGCTTCTTTTATGCGTTCCGAACATCTGGAAACAGATCTTATTTCACCGGTTAACCCAATTTCTCCAAACGCGCACATTTCTCGAGAAATCGCCATACCGCTTTTGGCCGATAATAAGCTCAAAGCAGCAGCCAAATCGCATGCCGGCTCGGTTATCTTTAGTCCACCGACAATATTTAAATATACATCTCTATCCGAAAATAAAATTTTACATTTTGATTCCATAACAGCAAGAATAGTAAAAAGTCTATTCAAATCCCAGCCGACGACAGTTCTTCTTGGAGATGTAAAATAACTTTTTGACACAAGGGCCTGAGCTTCTGCTAATAAAGGTCTAGATCCCTCAATTCCGGCAAAAACCACAGTACCGGGAACATTTTCCGCCCTTTGAGTTAGAAACAACACTGATGGATTCAATACGCTGACCAATCCGCATTGTTGCATTTCGAAAATACCAAGCTCGTCGCATGGACCATATCTGTTTTTTACAGCTCTGAGAATGCGATATGCATTGCTCCGTTCCCCTTCAAAATATAAAACCGTATCCACCATATGTTCCAGTACTTTGGGACCGGCAATAGCTCCGTCTTTGGTTACATGACCAACCAAAAATACAGTAGCGCCGGTTGTTTTGGCAAAACTTATGAGTTCATGCGCGCAAGCTCTGACCTGGGAAATTGTTCCGGGAATAGATTCTATTGAAGAACTTTGTAACGTTTGAATCGAATCTATAACTAAAAAATCTATGTCGTTATCTAACGAATTTATGATTAAGCTAACGTCCGTTTCGCAAGCAAGTTTTACACCCGAATCGCCTGCTCTCAATCTATTCGCTCGCAAACAAATTTGGTCTGCCGATTCTTCTCCTGATATATAAACGCAGTTATATTCCTGAGATAAAGCGGCCAATACCTGTAACAGAAGAGTAGATTTTCCAATTCCTGGATCTCCACCAATTAGTATTACAGATCCAGGAACTGCTCCGCCGCCTAAAACGCGATCGAATTCTCCAATGTCGCTAAGTTTGCGGTCTATTTTTTCTTGAAAATACGATAGATTTTGAAATTCTAAACGCAAAATGTTAGATGCATTTTTGCCTAACCCCAGAACTTCTTCCGCAACGGTGTTCCACTGGCCGCAATCTTCGCACTTTCCTAGCCATTTCGGATATCTGGCTCCACATTCTCCGCAACGAAACATCTTTTCGCTTTTCGCCATATTTTTTCTACATTTTTTCTATAACAAATTTCCGAATTATACCTCTATTAATTATAAAAAACTAATTATAAAAAAATGGTAATAAATTATCGTTCACAAACGCTTTAAACTCCATCTTAGCTTATTTTTGTTCGGCGATGTTGTTTCAATAGTCAATAATGTAAAAATTTTTCTTTCTCCGTTAAGAATTCCATTTCTTGCAAAATCGAATAAGAATTTTGCATTTTTACTTAAATTCCAAACCCATCTGGCTCCTGTCGCGAAGTCCATAAAAAAACCATTTTTATACTCGAGCGGCGTAATAACAGGCTCGCTTGGCAGCACAATGCAGTATGAGACATCGAAAGATTCATTTGACATATTTTCTTCGCATCTTATGTCGGTTCCAAGGTTGTTTACATATAATTTTTTTTCAAAAGTTACATCATTTCTACTTATCGAAAAAGACGACTTTCCAGTAAACCAGATGTTGTTTTTTTCGTTATAAATGGAATGAGACATTTCGGCGTCATTCGAAAAACGCAATCGCCGATTGGGAAAATACACATATGATCCGAGAATAATTCTTTGGATGCCTGCGCTAAATTCAATCGGAAAGAATTTATTCCTCAAGTCTATAAAAGCAGCTCCTTCGAGAGATTGCAATCTAAGATAGCTTGAATTAGTTTCTTTATAACTGTTTTTTTTGGCGTTAGATAGCAAAGCGTCTATATAAAGCGGCGACGGAGTAAATTCACTTTGAAAAATGCTAATACCACCATCAGAATGCCTAATATTTCTTACTATATTTGCTAATTGCGAAATATTTTTAGAAATTTCAAATGGAATATTTTTTTTTAAAAATGAGGATATCGCCTGAATCTCTATCAAATATCTCAAAGTTTTCAAAATTTCTTGTGTAGTTTTGCATGATTTTATGCAGTCAATTTCTTCCAAATACACTGCCAACTCATTAATGGCCCTAGTAGAATCCCTAACTTTATCCACGGCAACTGAAGCAATGGTAATTGTTCTAATTAATGCCGCTTTTTCAAGCAAATCTAATGGTAGATATAAGCGTCTTTTCAAAAATTTCAACTGTTGCGCTATGCTTTCTGCAAAAATCGCGCTAAATTCTTGGTCGGAAGTTTTCGATATTAAGTTGTATTGCATGATCCAGTTGTAAATCCTTTCCGCAACAATCGGAACGCGCCATGCCAATCCATTAAGATTCTTGAAATTCTTTATCCAAAATTTTATGTGATTGCGAATAAGTAATCGCCATTGCTTATCCACATTTAGATTCAGTATGGATATCCATCCAAAGGTATGAAGTTCTGATTTTTCAGCTTCAGATAAACTTTTCGTCCTAAATATTTTCGAAATATCTCTAATAAAAATCGATCGTCCCGAACACTTCAACACTACTATGTGACCTTGAGATATTAAATCTATCGAATATTCTGACGGAAAAGATAAATTTAATTTATTTTGAATTCTTTTGGGAACAAATGAAAACAGTGTAAGTGAATAAAGTGGCATTTTAGACGCTAAATCATGAAATTTAGCGCGATAAATTTTTATACGTCTTGCAAATTTTAAATAGCTTTTCAAAAGAAAATTCATATCAGAACTTATAGTTTAGTTTTGAACAGATATCCATACGATAAGCCTTAAAGATTTCATTCCTAGCGTTCGGATTTTTTAGAAAATAACCAGTTTCCACCCGACGCGATCGACGGATTTTGTGGCAGCCTTCGCAAATTGATTGGACGACGATCGCGTATACATTTTTCTAAGTTAATTATTCGTCATTCGATGCTTGGCGACAAAGAATTTCATATGATCTTTTATGTTATGGACTCTTAAATAATCTACTTTATTTTGACGAGCGAAATCCGAGATAGCCAAAGTTTCTATGTCGCGGTCTCGAGAAGGCGAATTTGAAAACGCTGATATGAAGGATTTTCTGGAATGACCGAGTAAAACTTCATAGCCAAGCTCTTGAATTACTGAAATATTTTTTATTATTTCGATATTTTCACGTTTTGTTTTGGCGAAGCCAATGCCAGGATCAAGGATAATGTTTTTTCTTGCAATTCCTAACTCTCGAAGATATTTTGCTCTATCTCTTAGCCAAAATATATCGGTTCCTTGGAGCATTGTTACATATTTTATATTTCTATCGGCGATCATTTTGATAGTTTCGTCGCTGATTTGCGATTTAATATCGTTAATCCAATTTATATTGGGTTTTTGAAGTGCGTACTTTACCACGTCATCGAAATAAGTATCAACGCCAATACAGTCTAAGTCTACAACTCTTTCAAGAATTTTGCTTAATCTTGAAATCTCTTCAGCTGGAGAAACTTCCATATATCCCGGGCGTGTAGATTGAGCTCCAAGCTCAATTACGCTCGCTCCATTGCGATATAGCTCGTTGATTTGTTCGATTGCTTTGTTTGTGTCAAAAAAATCACCTCCGTCCGAAAAAGAGTCCGGAGTTACATTGACAATTCCAACTAATTTCGGTTCAAGGGTAAAATAATTTAGTGCAGAATATCGCTCAACATCCATCCGAATATCTTGAGGAATTTCGTAGTCTAAACTTGCCAACAGATATTGTAAACAATCGCGATTTTGAATTTCTTTGTGTGGAATCGACAAATTTTTGTGATCGACGTATTGATCATGATAAGTAATGATATCTATATCAATAATTCGCGGGCTCCAGCGACGACTTGACGCATCTCTTCCCATTTCTTTTTCGATATTCTTGATAATTGAAAGCAGTTCGAATGGACTTGCAAACGTATTTCCGCCAATAACTACGTTTAGATAATTTTTATCCCAATCGGCTGGAGCGTCCTGCGGTAAAATTGCCCGCGTTTCGATTACGATAGATATTTTTTCACAATCAAAAAATAGCGATATTTTTGCTATGGCAGTTCTTAGATTTACAATTCTATTCCCGAGATTACTTCCTAGAGACAAATAAATCATTTTTTCACCAATCAGAACAAATAAACGAGGCTTTTCCTAAATTTTTTACTGGCGGATTGATTTTGATAATTTCGATCCTTTTCAGGATGTTATTATTACTCAAGTAACCGGAAATCTCGTCGTATAAGAATTGAACTGCTCGTTCGAGTAAATTGAATTTTTTATTTTCCAATTTGTTATCTATGAACTTTATTAGATCAAAATAACATACTGCATCGGCAATTTCGTCATTACCGCATGCCACAACCTCGTCTAAAAAACGAAGACTGATATTAATAATCACGCTGCGTTTAACCGACTTTTCCGCCTCGTTATTACCGAGTATAAGAAAAGCTTTGTAGCTACCGACGTTAAGCTGTCTAATCATGTTATTTATATTAAACTAATGGAAATACGCAACGCAACAAAAAATACTGGACGTTCAACTATGCCAAATTCGGTCACTAATTGGACGTTATTTATTGATTTATGAAACTCATAAAGAAATTAGGTAAAAAAAACAATTAGTTAACTGCAAAAATCAAAATGAAAAAATTCCAAAAATATTTTTCTGGAAAACTTGATAAATGGCGAGATTGCTATATATAATAAAAGACTAGAGGGTTTAAAAAATGTTTGAAATGGTCGAAAGTTTTGGAATGGACCGCGTAGAGGACGCTGATAGCGTCCTGATGCTCGCTTTTGCCCAAATTTTTGGCTTCAGTCTTCTGTATTCGTACTATTGGCCCTAGGCCAATTATATTTTTTCCACATTAATTAATTTTGTTCTAGGTCTGAGAAGATAGTTTATTCGGCCGAATATTCTGTTTTCTAAGGCTTTGGTGATCATTTTATGAATACGAATACGGAGATCCATCATGAAAAAATTTTTTGTAGCAGCCGTTGCGGCCATTGCATCAGTTGCTTTGTTTTTTAATTGGCAAAAGAAGGAAAATCTACCCATCGTGGCCATAGCAAACTACGGCCCGCTCAAGGATTTGGAAATTTCCATCCAAGGAATCAAGGATGAACTGGCGGATAACGGTTTCATCGAGAATAAGAATATTAGAATCGAAATTTCCGACATCGCCTTTGACCACTCTCTTATTCCGCAAACCGTGGCTAATCTGAAAAATCGCAATCCGCGTGTTATGATTGTGGTTTCAACGCCGATCGCTCAATTTGCTAAGGGGAAAATTCGCGATATTCCGCTAATTTTCCATGCGATTACAGATCCTGTGGCGGCCGGCTTGCTGAAAGACCGAGAACACAGCAGCAATAACATCAGCGGCAGTTCGGATATGCAGAATCTGGACGTGCTGCTGGAGTTCGTAAAAACGACGATCCCGAAGGCCAAGGCCGTCGGTCTGCTGTGTCTTATGTCCGATAACAACGATGCGGCGCTGCTGGAAATGATGAAAAAATCCGCGCCCCTCTTCGATCTTTCGGTGGTGGCGATTCCAGTGGATCAGGCGCGAGATATTCCGGTACGCATGCAGGAATTTCGCGGAAAGGTCGATTTCATCTATGTCGGAGCGAGTGGACTTCATGCGGCGATGCCGACCATTGCATCGGAAGCCTCAAAAATGAGCATCCCGGTTTTTGATTCGGAGGATCAATCGGTGCGCGACGGGCTGGCCCTCGCGAGTTTCGGCGTGAGCTACGAATCCGTCGGCAGAAACGCCGGAAAACTGGCGGCGAAAATTCTGAAGGGAGTCGCTGTGAAAGACTTGCCGCCAATTTTCCCAAGACTTGAAGATCACAAATGCTTTGTGAATAAAAAACTGGCGGGAAAATTCGGCATAAAAATTCCTGAAAATGCAATAGCTGTGGAGTGAGATGAAATGCTGAGTTTAAACAACGTTACAAAGTCTTTCAGTGGAGTTTTTGAACCCGTTCTGAAGGGCATAAATTTATCGCTGAAAGAAGGAGAATTTTGCACCGTCGTGGGGGCAAATGGCTCCGGAAAATCTACATTGCTAAAAATTATCAGCGGAGAATATTTTGCGGATTCCGGAGAGATTAGGCGGAATGGAGAAGTAGCCCAGGTCGTGCAGGATGTGAATAAGGGGACGATTCCCGCCATGACCATGCTGGAAAATATCGCTCTGAGCCGCATGAAAACGCCGCGTTTCGCTTTCTACCGACGGCATGCAACCGAGGCCATCGCCAATGTCAGATCGTTGAACATCGGTTTGGAAAAGTTCATCGACCAGCCGCTTGGGATTCTATCCGGCGGGCAGCGCCAAACCGTTGCTACTCTGATGGCGCTGATCTCTGGCAGGAAAATTTTGTTGTTAGACGAACACACGTCCGCTCTGGACCCCAAAATGCAGAAAGAGCTGATGGAATACACGGCGCGATCTGTACGCGAACTCCAAGTTACGACGCTCATGATTACACACAATCTGGAAGACGCCGTGAAATACGGGGATCGTCTGATCATGATGCACAAGGGGCGAATAGTCGCCGACATAGGCGGAAAAGAAAAATCAGAGCTGAAAATACAATCTCTGTTGGAAATGTTTCATAGATTCGAGAATCAAAGTTTGATGCACGAGGGAGGGGAAAAATGTCCATTGACCTGATCGTAAACGGCCTACAGCAGGGCTTCATTTTGGCCATCATAGCCTACGGCATCATGATTCCATTTCGGTTTTTGGATTTTGCAGACCTGACCGCCGACGGAGCCTATCCGCTGGGCGGAGCCGTCTGCGCCGTCTGTATGTTGACCGGAATGCATCACATTACGGTAGTGGCGATTCCCGCTAGTATGGTAGGAGCCGGAATTATGGGAATTTGCACGGCGTTAATTCATTTGAAACTGCGCGTTAATTCCATGCTGGCGGGAATTATCCTCAGTACCATGGCCTACAGCGTAAATCTACGCGTCATGGGCAAGCCGAACATCGCCCTATTCGATTGCGGCGGACTGTTTCAGGAAAGTATCGGCCATAACATACTGATAATCGCAGCGATTCTAGCGGTTTGTGTGATTCCATTTGCCGTGTTCCTGCGCACAGATTTCGGATTGAGATTTCGGGCTGTCGGAATGAATCCGAATCTCGCAAAACAACAGAAAATCAGCATCGAAAAATACACCATCTTCGGGCTATTTGTCTCCGGAACCATGTTCGGACTTGCCGGAAGCTTGATTGTGCAGCTACAGAACTACATGGACGTTGGAATCGGCGTGGGAATCCTGATCCACGGCCTCGCCAGCCTGATGATCGGCGAAGTCATGGTGGGAAACGCAACGTTAAGTCAACAGCTAGTGGCTCCGCTGTTGGGAGCGCTTGTGTATCAACAAGCGCAGGGAATTGCACTGTCTTTTGGGCTCGCTCCGTCGGATCTGAAATTTTTTACTGGAAGCGTTGTGCTATTGGTGACTGCATTGCCCAAAAATCGCATTCTGAAAAGAGCATGATTTTTGTGTATTTCATCCAATGAAGCATTCTTAGTAAAGACCGGGCGTTTTTAAATAAGTTGTGGTATCATTAAAGCACAAAACGCGAAATATTTTATGCAAACACAGAAAATTAATAAGGTAAATTTTTCGTCTGGACCATGCGCAAAACATCCCGGATGGACTTCTCCGGCCGGCGTTTTAGCAGGTCGCTCTCATAGATCCAAAGACGGATTATGTATGATACAGGATATTCTAAAACTTCAAAGAAAAATATTAAAAATACCAAACGATTATCTAGTTGCTATGGTAAACGCTTCCAGTTCAGGTGCTATGGAGATGTTATTATGGTCTTTGTTAGGCGCCGACGGCGTTAATGTACTTTCTCATTGCGTTTTCAGTAGACATTGGGAAAACGATATAGTTAACGAATTGAAATTAAAAGACGTTTGTGTGTTTAGAGCTGATTTTCCAGCTATGGCTGACACAAAAGATCTCGATTTTAACAGGGATACGGTGTTTTGTTGGACTTCAACTACTTCTGGGACATCGTTTCAAGACGCTAATTGGATAAAATCCAATAGAAAAGGATTAACAATCTGCGATGCCGCTTCTGCAATGTTTGTATTTGATATTGATTGGAGCAAATTAGATGCTACTGCATTTTCTTGGCAGAAAGGATTGGGAGGAGAAGCAGGTTTTGGAATGATAGTTCTCAGTCCCAAAGCAATTGCTCGCTTAGAATCCAATAAACCTTCTTGGCCAATTCCGAGAATATTTAGAATAGCTGACGATAAAAAAATAAATTTCAATATTTTTGAGGGGCGCACTATAAATACTCCTTCTATGATATGTGTTGAAGATTTCCGAAACGCATTGCTTTGGGCTGAAAAAATTGGAGGCATTGCTTCGCTTAAGCAAAGGGTCGAAGAAAATTATAGTGTTATAAAGGATTGGGTTTCTCGAAATTCTGTCTTTAAATTTTTAGTTCATGAAAAGTATCGAGCACATCATATCGCATGTTTAGATATAGATGAGCAAAAATATCAACAACTATCGGAAGCTGAAAAATGGGGATTTATGAAAAAAATCGTCGATTTTTGCGAAGAAGAGCAATCGGGGTTTGATTTTCTTGGACATATTTTAACAAAGCCGCACTTGAGAATTTGGTGCGGCCCAACTATTGAATCCGATATTCTGAAGAATTTTCTTCCGAGAATAGAAGTTGCGTATGAACATCTTGTTCCAGAATTATAGAGCTATAATGGAAAACGTCTTTACCAAGAAGAACCTAATTTTATGATAGATTTTTGGTTATCATTTTGAATTTCTATAAAATTACTGTATATGCCGGTGATTTTATAATCTTCGATTTTGTCTCCAATACGAAACCAAGAATCGTCTATATATGCTTTTGAATTGTTTATAATACAGAATAAAGTATGTAAAGTCGCCTTTTCTAAAACGAAGAAATTTAGGGATTTTACGTTATTATGTCGGTTGCCGCCTCTTGTTATTTCTATTGAATTTATTGCGATATCTTTATCGATCATAAAAATTTTACATAAAATTTTAACGGATAATTGTTTCTCGTTAGATTTTATAATTTTTATAGATTCGAATTTAACAATTCCTGCTAATTCGCGGTATAGTGCATCTATGAATTCATAAATTTGTTTTTCTTTTAAAACAGTAAATTTTGTTTCTAAAATTTTTTCGTTTTCATGAACGCTTGTATTTTCTTTTAATAAAATGTTTTTTATAAGCAATTTTCGTGAAATTTGTTCCACTAATTTTTTTATATCCGTATTATCGCTAAAAATTTTATTTTTGAACTGCAAAGCAGGGAATGAAGCGCTTTTAATGTCGGAGACTAATTTGTTAGTGTCGTCCATTTGTTTAATAAGCTTATCTTTTTGCTTATTCAAATCAGTAAATTCCGTGAATTTCATAAAACAAAGAAGCGTTAAAACTAATAGCGCACAAAATATAAATGTGAGTTTTATTTTATATGTATGCATATGATGACGATGCTTTTTTTATCTACGCCGAGTTCTTCGTATTCTTCATTCGGCGCGGTTGGTTTTTCTATTTTTATTTCAAATTGCGTATTTGATATATTCAATAATTTTTTGGATTCTTCATTACCTAAAGCCGTTTTTATTTTAATAAGATTACTATTTTCCAGAGATATTAGTTCGGCTTTAATTTTGTTATCGTTACACACCTTAGATATCTTGCGAAATATATCAATCGGATTAATTGAATCTTTAAGGACGGCAACTAATCGTTCCACAAATAAAAAGTTATTGCCGTTTATTTTTTTAAAACGCAAATTTTCATGCGAAACAGTTACGTCTTTTTTTAGTAATGCAATTGATTTTTCATTTTCTAAAATACTTTCGTGTAAGTATACCCATAAACATCCCAAACAAAAAATGGCAACATATAATATTCGATAGATTTGGCTAATGCTAAAGCGAGTAATATAACTATCTCGAACACATATTTTTTTTATGCCTTTTGCGCGCGATAAAAATTCAACTAAAGTCGTATTTGTATATTGGCTTATTTTAAATATTTTGTAATTTTCGATTCTATGTAGGCTTTTCTCTATTTCATTCAATGGCGTGATGATTTTTATAATCTTTTCTAACCCAAATCTTTTTAAATAAATAATTGTTTTAAGAACTTCATCTGATATATTTAGGTTTTCCGAAAGAAATCTGGATAAAACTATACCTCCGCTAATTCCAGCGATAATTCTTGTATTAACATTATGTTTGGCGACATACAACCACCAAGTTTCTTCATCTATTTCTGTAATATTTTTACAAAATTCATATATAACGCTTTCTATTAAAAACACCCCTTCCTTTAAATTTAATTTGCGAAATAACCCATTGTTTTTAAACGAGATTTTTTGAATATAATAATTTGTTTTTCGGAAACAACTAAAATTGTCCTTAGGAATTAAAAAAGTATCTTCAAAATCAAGTAGCGCTTTTTTCTTGCAATATAAAACTTTGAAAGCGTCAAATAGAGAACAATTCTTTAGTTTTTCTAATGAAAAATCTGTATTTGCTACATCAAAAATTACTTTGTAGCTTTTATAATTGTGAAAAAAATTCTTGTAAGAAATGCTTTTTGTATATTCCGAAAAGATCGTTACTTGCTCGTCTTCGCATAAGGCATACATTTATTTTATACCCCAACTATCTCAATATAATTATAAATCGGATAAAAAAGACTGCACAAAATGAATATCAGTACTAATCCGGTAAACAAAGTTAGTCCTATGCTTAAAAATTGTCCTAACGACTTGATATCAAACAATATTTCTTCATACTGGGTTTCGCTTATATGATTAAAACTGGCCGCCAAATCGTTGCCTTCTTCTCCAATATATAAAGCCATAATTATGCCGCTTGGTATGATTTGAGATTTAGAGAACGAATCGGATATTTTATATCCGTCTGTTATATGGCTTTGTATATTTTTCAATTCGTCTTTAATACTTTCAAATTTGATTGTTTCGATCGCTAAATTTAGGGCTTGTATAAAATCTAATTTAGCGCTCAGCGCTATGTGCAAAATTTTACAAAACTGCCATAGAGAAATTTTTATAGTGAGAAGACCAATTTTGGGTATTTTAAACAACATATTCGATAAAAATTTTCTGCTGTCCTTAGTAGATAATAAAATAAGCGTCGTTATAAATATCGTCGGCAAAAAATAGCCGATAATTCTTGATATTTGCGGTATTAACTCTATGGTAATCTTCGTAAGTATTGGAATATCTCCGTTCCCAAAATCTTGTACCAAAGAAACCACCTGCGGTCCAAGAATTCCTACGCTTAAAATCAAAATAAGTACGGCAATTAGCGCTATAAAAATTGGATATGCAATAATTCGTTTCACATTGTTTTTCCAATCAGTTTGAAGTTTCAGAAAACTCAAAATATTGGAAATAACGTCCGAGGTTTTTCCAGTTTTCTCCGCAGATCGTAGCAATCCAATTATTGTATCGTCAAAAATACCGTTGCATTTTTCAAAAGCGTCGCCGATGTTTTCTCCATCCTTTATGGCATTTACAATATCCAACAAAGATGCATTTAAAACTTTATTGCCATGAAAATCGATAAACGATTCAATGGCATCGTTAATTCCTACTTTACATTTCAATTGAAAATTCATATGCATAAAGAACATTAATAAATCTTCGAGATTAACTTTTCTTGAAGCAAAGTATATTTTTCTAATGTGCATTGGTTGATATTGTTTCTCATGTAGTAAGTCGTAAGCTTGTCTATAATCATTCGCCAGAATTGAACCGTCCTTTTTAAATCCTTCTTTGGTCAGCGCTTTATATTTATATATCGCCATTTCCCAAAACCCTTTTTATTTCCTCCGAATCGGTTAATTTATCTTTTAGAGCTTTCGCTGATGCTGTTCTAAAACTTTTATCGACTTTGCAAATACTTATATCGTTTTTTTGCAAGAGATTTTTTTTTAACGTTTCAGAAAAATAAATATATTCTGCGATTGGAAATCTACTTTTGTACTCTCCGTCGACTAAATATCGTACAAGTCGTTGAGAAAAAATGCCGATCATGGAAGGGATAAAATCAGATAATTTTAATCCAAGATCAATTAATCTTCGAATTCCTTCTATTGGGGTAGCGGCATGTAAAGTGGCCAATACCAAGCGACCGGTTAATGACGCTCGAATTGCAGTCGCGGCCGTCGCTTCGTCGCGAATTTCACCGATTAACATAACATCAGGATCTTGCCTTAAAATCGAGCGGACTCCGTCAGAAAATGACAAAATACCTTCTTCTCTTAAATCCAATTGCTTGATTCCTTCGATTTGATATTCAACTGGATCCTCTAATGTCATGATATTAACCGATTGAGAGTTTATTTCCTTTAGTAACGAATACAGAGTCGTTGTTTTTCCAGATCCAGTTGGACCAACAATTAAAAATATTCCGCTTGGGAACGAAATTGCCTTCTTTAACCATAGAAAATCTTCCTCCAAAAATCCTAATTCCGCCAATGACATAACGCCGTTTAATAAATCGAAAATTCTTACGACAAAATTTTCTCCAAAAATCCCGGGATGAGTGGATATTCTCAAATCAATCGCTTTGCCTGCTAAATATATGCGAGTATGCCCGCTTTGGGGGCGACGATTCTCGGTGATATTTAAATTCGCCATTAGTTTTAGTTTAGATTTCATGCGCATCCAAAATTCATAGTCTATCGTTTGTAAAACATATAAAATTCCGTCTATTCTTACGCGTACTCGCACTAGATTTTCCGCAGGTTCGAAATGAATATCGCTGGCTTTTGCTTCAACCGAATCGAAAATAATTTTATTAAGCAAAAAAAGCGGGTCTTTTTCTATGAATTCTGCATTGCATTTCATGATTTCTAAGAAACGTAAAATTTCACTTTCTTTAGCTATAAAAAATTCGACTGTCAGATTTTTAAAACGCGATCTAATCATATCTATTGCAGATAAATTTCCCGGATCTAAAATTGCAATTTTTATAAAATTTTCATTCGTAAAAAAAGGAACAGCCGAACACAAAACTGCGGTTTCATAATCAAGTAGCATAAGGGTTTCTTTATTAACATAAAGAAATTCCAAACTGACTATGTCAATCACATATATTTCCGACAGTACTTTTAGAAGTGCATCTTCCTTTAAAAAACCAAGACTAACAGCCAACTGTCCAAATAAACGATTTGAATTGTTTTGAGATTTTACTATGATCGAAATATGTTCATGGGTTAGTAATCCTTTGTTTATTAAAATTTCACCTATGCTTTTAAATACAAAATCATCTGTCATATTGATTCCCCAGAAGAATCGGTAATTCATATTTTACAGTTCATTGGTAAGGAAAGTTTTAATGGAAAAAATTCGGGATTGCACTTATTGAAGGAATAAGCTTTTTGGATACTGGATTTGCGCGGTATCACTTTATTTTGAAAGAACATACAGCAGATTGATTTAACAAAACCCTACCGTCAATAAATTCCGAAAACGGGTTTTATATCATCATCCGGTTGATTGTCGTCCTTTTCTTGTTTTAACAAGCCGGCTATTCCGCTTTTTTCATTAATAATTGTTGACGACTCGATATATTCGTCCTCTTTGAACGCTTCAGTAATTATTGCTTGTGAGTTTTCATTTGGAGCTTCGCCGGTTGTTGCATCAACTTTTCGTAAATTAATACCTTTGGGAACTCTAAATGGTTTTGGAGTAAAATATTTTTTTACCTCCTTCATAAAATCTATGAAAATAGGTAACGCCGTATTGGCTCCGTTGGCATTTTCCCCAAGGGATTTCGAATAATCATCAAAACCAACAAATATTCCGACGGCAATGTCTGGAGTATATCCGATAAACCACGTATCTTTGCTATCATTACTGGTTCCGGTTTTTCCAGCGATGGGAATATTCAGAAAATTGGCGCTAGCGCCTGATCCTCTTTGCATAACCCCTTCTAGTAGAGATGTTAGCTGATAAACACTCTGTTCGCTTAGGATTTGTTGCCGATTATCATTTAATTTTGGAGGAAGATCAGCGTCAAAACCGATGTTTTCATCAACCAAACGTTCGTCTATTTTAAATATAACTCCTCCATGCTTATCTTGAATATAGTCTACTAATGTAGGAGAAATACGCTTTCCTCCATTACCAAACATAGCGTACGCGGCCGTAAGTTTTAATAATGTTGTTTCGCCGGCGCCCAGAGCGTAAGACATGAACTCCGGCATTCCATCAAAAACACCAAATTGTTTTGCTATTTTCGCAACTTTATTTATACCTACCTCTTGTGCTTTTCTTATGGTAGCAGTATTAACGGATTTTTCTATAGCTTGACGAAAAGTGATCTTTTCAAGAACCTTTCCGTGGTAATTTTTAGGCCT
>JAISYW010000016.1 GCA_031269645.1 Holosporaceae bacterium | reverse complement strand
GTTTGTGATTCCTGAGTTGTTGGGGGGCGCTCAAACTCTTACTATCGGTCGACTCGTATGGAATGAATTTTTTGGAAATATGTCTTGGCCAACTGCGGCGTCTTTATCTATAATTTTGTTAATATTCGTCGTTTTTCCAATTGTTTTTACCCAAAGACGGCGCGAGATAAAATTGTTAACGAAGGATTAGTGTATGCGTTTTAAATGGTCAAATATCGTTTTGTTTTTTGGGTATTTGTTTTTATATTTCCCACTGATTTGCATAGCAGTTTATTCCTTTAACGAATCGAGATTTGTGAATACCTGGACTGGATTTTCGCTTAAATGGTATAAGGTCTTAATTTCCAATCAGATACTTTTGAGGGTAACGGCGACTAGTCTAAAGATAGCATGTTTAGCGGCGACAGTGTCTGTTATTTTAGGCACTATGACGGCCATAATCATAACGAGATTTAAAATATTTCGCGGAAAGACTTTATTTCTAGGCGCAATTACCGCTCCATTAGTAATGCCAGACGTTGTTATGGGGTTGTCTCTATTGATGCTATTCATTGGTATGGAGAAAATTTTTGGATGGCCAAACAGAAGCGAAACGACAACCGTAATTATTGCTCACATCACTCTTACTTTGTCTTATGTAACTATGTTGGTTCAGGCGAGGTTGCAAGATTTGGATCATTCGCTGGAAGAGGCGGCTCTTGATCTTGGCGCATCTCCGTTAAAAGTATTTTTTGTTATAACATTACCAATGATTTCGCCTGCTATAGTTTTGGGATGGTTGCTTTCTTTTGTGTTATCTCTTGACGACGTTGTGATCGCGAGTTTTGTCGCCGGACCTGGGTCTACGACATTACCAATGATAGTTTTTTCTAGTCTGAGGTTTGGCATATCTCCGGAAATAAATGCATTAGCGACAATTTTGATGGCTATTTTATCAATTGGAGTCGTAATATTTGCCTTTTTCGTTTATAAAAATAAAAATATTAAGAATGTATAAGGAGAATTAAGTGAAACCTCATATTATTGTGCTTGGAAATGAAAAAGGCGGAACAGGAAAATCCACTGTTGCAATGCATATTTCTGTATATCTACTGCACCAAGGTTTTAGAGTCTCGACGATCGACGTTGACGCGAGACAGGGCACATTTACTAGATATTTTGAATCAAGGAAAAATGCCGCGACCGATTCGAAAAACATAAAATTACCAGAACATATCGCAATTCTAGGTGACATCGATAACGATAGAGAAATTGCGAAGTCTCGAGATGCGGAAATATTCCGCAATGCAATAAATAACGCTTCTGATAGCGATTTTATCGTTATTGATACTCCCGGAAACGATACATATTTATCGCAGCTGGCGCATTCGTATGCCGATACGCTTGTTACTCCGTTGAATGACAGCTTTGTCGATTTAGATATTTTGGTGAAAATTTCTAATAAAGACGCAAAGACTCTACGTCCAAGCATTTACGCTGAAATGGTCTGGAATCAAAGAAAAGAGCGAGCTAAGAGAGGTGGTCAACCCATAGATTGGATAGTAATTAGAAACCGTCTTACAACTTTGTATACGAAAAATAGAAAAGATATCAACATTGTACTGGAAGCTCTTTCCAAAAGAATAGGATTTCGCCTAGGAGCAGGTTTTTGTGATCGCGTTGTTTTTAAAGAATTGTTTTTATCGGGTCTCACGTTGCTAGATCTGGAGGATTCTGGCATCCAATTGAGTTTGTCTCACATTTCCGCAAGGCAAGAGTTAAGAGAATTGATGCATTTTATGAAATTGCCTAATTTATAGCAAATTAAGAGAAAAACGAATTGTCTTGCATAGTTAAAAAATTCGGCGGAACGTCTGTTGCAACTCTGGAAAGGATCAAAAATGTCGCCAATATAATTGCCGATTCTCTGGGGAAAAAGCATACAGTTGTTGCCGTTGTTTCGGCAATGGCTGGAGTAACAAACAAATTCGTTAATTACATAAATAATTTGGATACTTATGAGGGAGATCCGGAATATGATTGCGTAGTTTCATCCGGCGAATTGGTAACGTCTGGTCTTTTGGCGATTGCATTGAAAAATCTTGGAATAAACGCCAAATCTTATGCTTCTTGGCAGGTGCCAATTTTTACCGACAATAACCACGGAAGAGCAATAATTCAGAAGATAGATCCAGTAAATTTACAAAGTGATATTTCCTGCGGAATAGTTCCCGTAATTTGCGGTTTCCAGGGAGTAAGTCCCGATAACAGAGTAACTACTCTAGGAAGAGGAGGATCCGATCTCACCGCCGTCGCGATATCGTCGGCGATTAACGCCGATTTGTGCGAAATATATTCTGATGTCGACGGAGTTTATACGGTTGATCCTAATCTGTATCCGGAAGCAAAAAAAATAGAAGAAGTAAGTTTTTGCGAAATGCTGGAAATGGCCTCCTATGGCGCAAAAGTATTGCAAGAACAGTCCGTTGATTATGCAATGAACAAAAATGTAACAATTCGCGTTGCGTCCAGCTTTATTGATAATGGAGGCACGATCATATCAAAAAATATTCCGATGAAACATTTTCGTGGTTTGGCGATCACCCACAATCTCTCCCAAATGAAAATATCATACGGTAGCGATTCAAATTTAAAGGACATAATAGCTTTGCTAAAAAAGAATTTTATTCGAGTAGAAATATTGCATGATAAAGGATCTAACAAAACTATTTTTATGATTGACAGGAAAAAAGCGATGGTAGCGCTAAAAATTCTAAGAGACAGCGGTTTAACGCCTTTTGCAAAACAAGAATTTCCAAAAAAACATTTTTCGCAAATTAGCGTGATCGGTTCTTCGTTTTCCGAAAGCGTTTGCAAAAAATTATCCAATGCATTGGAAGACGAAAAAATCAATGTCTTCAGTTGTTCTATTTTTGATTATCGAATTAATGTAATAATTCCGAGCGACCAGTTATTAAACGCCATCAGAGTATTGCACCAATATTGCGAGTTAGATAAATGAAAAATTATGAAAAAATTCAGAAACTTATGGAGCGAGGAAACCAAGTTTTAGGCTCTAAATGCGCCTTGCTTGGTGGAGCGATGACATGGATTTCGGAGGCAAATCTTGTATCGGCGATGTCTAACGCCGGTATGTTTGGCGTTTTAGCTTCCGGAGCAATGGATGGAGACTTACTTAAGTCAGAAATTGGTTTAACTTTGGAAAAAACTACCAATAATTTTGGGGTAAATATAATACTTATGAATCCAAAATTGCATGATCTCATAGATGTTTGTGGGGAAAGAAAAGTATCTCATGTCATTTTGGCTGGAGGAATCCTTGATAAGGAGGTTATAGATAAGATTCACTCGTATGGTATGCAGGTTTTGGCGTTTGCGCCGGCATTAGCAGTTGCCAAAAGGTTGTTCAAATATGGTATCGACGCATTGATTTTGGAGGGAAACGAAGCAGGCGGACACGTCGGTCCATTGTCCACAATAATTTTGATTCAGGACATCCTGTTAAATATGAAAGAATATCCAATTTTTATCGCCGG
>JAISYW010000076.1 GCA_031269645.1 Holosporaceae bacterium | reverse complement strand
TGTTGGAGGAGCAAATTAATAATATATTTGCTTTTATGTGTGGCCCAGTAATAAAGGTGTTAATCTTTAATGTGAAAGTTCACGCTAATATTTGGGCTCAAACAACGACCTTAGACTTTTCTGGCGCATATCTAGACGAGGGCAGAAAAAAACTAAACAGTTTAAATGCACAAAGCGATAAATTAATGGGAGTACTTTCTTCGTTTCAAACGTGTTTGGAAAATATTACCAAGGGGTCTACCAATATAAATATAGATTCAAAAACAAACAAAAAAATAATAGAAGATTTTAAAATGTTCTGTGATGTAATTATTCCGGATGTGAAAAATTTTTATGAGCACAAAGAATTAGATGAATCCGAAAGAAATAAAATAATAAAAAGATGCGATGTCTCTGGCGGTAGATCGGAAGGTGAGGAAGAAGAGGAGGAAGACCTCTCTTCTAAAAAGTCTAAAAAGAAGAAGGGAAAGGAAGGACGAGAGGAAGACGAGCAGAAAGGTGATACACAGAAAAAGAAAAAACGTAAAAAAACTGAAGATGACGAGGAAGAAAATGAAGCAGAGGAAGAAAATGAAGCAGAGGAAGAAGATGAAGAAGATGAAGAAAAAATGGAAGAAGATAGAACCTTTGGTCGCAACAGCAACAAAAGATCGCCAAAAAAATAAAAGATCTCTCATTGATGATCTTGTATGTTATTGGCAATAATATGCGGGCTTTGGCGCGCATAAAATATCTTGATAATCCATAAAGAATAATGTACTTTTCAACTGGCGAATTGCCTCTGTGGCGGAATTGGTAGACGCGATAGACTCAAAATCTATTGTTCATTAGGACGTGGGGGTTCAAGTCCCTCCAGGGGCACCATACATAACTGACAACTGGAGTAATGGATGAAAAAAAAAATTGCACTCACGGGAGATAGGCCAACCGGAAGGCTTCATATCGGTCATTATGTCGGCTCCTTAAAAAACAGAATAGAGTTGCAGCATTCTTTCGAGCAATATATAATGGTAGCAGATGCTCAGGCGCTTACGGATTATTCCGAAAATCCTAAAAAAGTAATCGACAACATTATAGAAGTTATTGCAGACTACATTGCAGTAGGAATAGACCAAGAAATGTCTACAATTTTTATTCAGTCTCAGATCCCGGAATTACCAGAACTTACGAGTTATTATATGAACTTGGTTTCCTTGAGTAGAGTAGAAAGAAATCCGACCGTTAAGGCCGAGATCGCATTGAGAAATTTCGAAAAAAATTCAGTTCCGACCGGGTTTGTGTGTTACCCAATTAGTCAAGCAGCCGATATAACGGCATTTAAAGCAGAGATAGTTCCCGTTGGAGAAGACCAGCTTCCGATGATTGAATTATGCAACGAAATAGTACGAAAATTTAATAGAATTTATAAAACTAATTGCTTAAAAGAGGCAAAAGCTTACCTAAGCAAATCCACAAGACTAGTTGGTATAGACGGGAAAGCTAAAGCCAGCAAATCTTTGAATAACGCAATTTTCCTAAGCGATTCCCCAGAAGTTATAAAAGAAAAAGTGTATGCTATGTATACTGATCCTAACCATATAAAAGTTTCTGACCCTGGAAAAGTGGAAGGAAATGTCGTTTTCGCCTATTTAGACGCCCTTTATGATGAAAAAGAGGAAATCGCTTCCCTTAAAAGCGGCTATTCTAAAGGAGGGCTTGGAGATATGGTTTTAAAAGCTCTTCTCAACGATGTATTACAAAAGCTATTACGGCCAATCAGAGAAAAAAGATTTTCTTTAAAAAAAGAAGATCTGCTCGAAATATGCTTTTCTGGTACACAAAAGGCAAAAAGTGTTGCTCGCAGAACACTTTTTGATGTGAAAGAGGCCATCGGCATCAATTTTTTTGATAAAATTCATCAATAACGGTATGAAAAATATTTATCCCTATTGATTTTTAAAAAAAAAGGCTTCAGACTCCGAGCCATGTAATATAGGAGTTTGTTATGAACAAATCAGAGTTAGTTGATGCGTTAGCGAAAAAGAGCGGCCTTACGAAGTCGGATTCTGAAAAAGCTATTAATTCTTTTATAAGTATTATGGAATTTGAGCTAAAAAAGGGGCGTGATATCACTTTGGTCGGCTTTGGCAGTTTTTCAGTCAAGAAGACAGCCAGCAGGAGCGGAAGAAATTTCAAGACCGGTGCAACGATACAAATTCCACCAAGGAAGTCTGTTCGTTTTAAACCTGGAAAAAATCTAAAAGATTCGGTAAATTAGTTTCGTACACCTCCATATCGGCGATTACTTTGGTAATCGCCTTTTTTATGTGATAATCGATTTTCTTGATTTAGAATAGTATTCTGCTCGTCGCAAAATAGGTGCAAAAAAAATGGGGAAGTTGTTAGGTTCGTTGTTTCTGCTGATCGGCGCTTCACTTGTGAGCGCCAGTTCTTTGTCCATCAAGGCCCCCAAAACAGCAAATAAAAGCTCGTCTTCTGTTGATGAATTTTTGGCGTTATCAGAACCGCACAAGAGCGTTAGCGGCGCGTATTATGGTTTAGGGCTTGCTTTGTCAATGATGTCGCATAAAGCGCGATTCGTCGACAGCAGTGTTTCAAAAGAAGTGAATCTAAAAAAAACGGCTAATCAGTTTGACGTTTCTTTGATAGGTGGATTTGGCGCCCCCTTTTACGAGAAATATTACGCTGGAATTGAATTCGATTTTTTCAAAAGATTTCCTAGTAAGAAATCTTATGAAAGCGAATTAGGAATTATTCATACTTCTACGCTCGGCCTAAATATGGATGTACGATTCGGTTATCTTTTTCCAGAACATGGTTCTATGCTTTATTTAACGGTTGGATTCGCGCGAGCCCTCGGTCATGTCGCCCATAGAAATCAACTTAACAAAGAAAGCGAGGGGTCTTTTGGATCGTTTTTCCCGGCTTTTGGTGCTGGATTAGAATACAAAATCAATCATAAATGGAATATTAGAGGTGACTTCCGTATATTGATCACATCAAAAGAAAACAAGAAAAATCTCTGCAACTGGCAGTATGAGGCAAAACCAAATAGAATAGCATTCCGGATATCGGTAACCAGAAACCTGTAGCATATAGAATGTAATTGTTTTCTTGCATAATAAGTATTATTTTTAATACGCGCTTTTGTATTAATTTATTGTATGGAGATCGATAAAATGAGAGCAAGAATTGCTAAAAAAGATATTCTCCCGGTGTTAATGCGTACCGCTGGCATTGCTGATAGAAAGTCTGTTGTTCCTATATTATCGCATGTGCTTATGGATTTTAGCGAATCAAAATTACTGATTAAAGCAACCGATCTTGATCATTCACTAATTGAAGAAATTCCAGCAGATGTTGACACTTTTGGAGCTATTGCTGTACCAGCCAGTACGTTAAGCGATATCGTGAGAAAGGCGCCTGAAGGAGCAATAATTGAATTTTCGTTGATGGATAAAGGAAGTAAACTTTTAGTGGTCGCTGGAAAATCAAAATTTGAGATATCGGCGCTTGATCCTTCTGATTTTCCAAAAATATCTCCCATAAATAATTCCTTTTGCTTTAGTATGAAGTCGGGAGACCTTAACAAACTAATTAGCAGAACCAGATTCTCAATGTCGCCGGAAGAAAATCGGCATAATTTAAATGGCATTTATTTGCACAAAGATGATGAAAAGCTGAAGGCAGCATCAACCGATGGTCACAGATTATCAGTATCCGAAACTCCAACAGACACGAAAGAAAACATACAAGGTGTAATAATTTCAAAGAAAATGGTCTTTGATCTTAAGAAATTTTTAGACGTATGTCAAGGCGAAGTCGTAATTACCTTTAATGCTAATCAAATACAATTTACGCTAGGAAACGTAGTATTTATTTCCAAGTTAGTAGACGGTAAGTTCCCAGAATACAAGCGGGTCATTCCCGAAATGAGCGGTGATTTTTTTATTATCAATAGAGCAAGCTTTACTGAGATTGTAGATCGCGTATCCGTTATCTCGGATGATAAGGTAAAATCCGTAAAGCTGGAACTTACTAAAAATAATCTATCCTGCACTGCCGTCAGCGGTAAAATAGGTAACGGAAGGGATGAGGTTGATGTGATATACACTGGACAAGAATGGAAAGGCGGATTTAACGCAAGTTACTTATTGGACATAGCTCAAACATTACAGGGAGAAAAGCTTAAAATCTACGTTAAAGAATCATTATCTCCGATATTGATTACGGATGAATCAGAGCCTGAATCCATGTTTGTTGTTATGCCTATGAGAATATAATCTTTTGATCGCTGACATCCTAAAATTAAGTTGCAGAAACTTTCGTTCTTATCATTCCTTGTTTTCAAATTTTTCATCTAAATTCGTTGTTTTTTATGGAGAGAACGGAGCTGGTAAAACAAATATTCTTGAGGCTATTTCTTTATTCTCTTCCGGCAGAGGTCTTAGAAAAGCGCCTATAGCCGATTTAAATTGCCTCACTTCTCCTCCACTATCGTGGAATTTGGAGTTAGTATTAAATAATAATCAATACAAAACTTTTCTATCTACCAACGTACAAAATGGACGACGAATCGCTAAAATCGATAATTCGCAGATTAATTCTTTATTGAAATTTGACGAATTCTTATGGATGCTTTGGATTATTCCGAACATGACTAACATTTTTATTAGCCATCAAACGGATCGTAGAAATTTTTTTGATCATTTGGTGAGCGGATACGACAAAAAACACAAATTGCGAATAAAAAAACTCAATATTTTACAAAAAGAACGGCTACATGTTATTTTTTTTAGAAAAGATGAAAATTGGCTCAAAGTTTTAGAGGAAAAAATCGCACTGGAAAGCATGCAAGTCACAAAATCCCGTTTGGAATTTATAATGCTGCTTCACAAAACTTTCGACGAGTACCCGTCCGATTTTTTGAGACCTAAAATAAAAATTACTGGTTCTCTAGAAGAGATCCACGCAACTAATAGCGAAGAAAATGCAATACTAGAAATAACGGATTCGTTGAAAAATTGCAGATTTGAAGATTCAGAAAAACAAACGACGTCTATTGGAATACATAAAACGCTGTGGCTCGCAAATCATCCAAAAACAGGATTGGAAGCAGAGAATTGCTCGACAGGCGAACAGAAAGCTTTTTTGGTTTCTTTAATTCTTGCAGTGGTCAGAATTTATAAAAACTCGCGCGCCGGAATTCCGATACTATTATTAGACGATCTTTTTGTATATCTTGATGAAAAACGTCGACAAATTCTGACAAATGAACTAATCGCTATTGGTGTGCAAACATTTCTTACTGGTACTGAGCGTAATTTGTTTTCCGGATTTTCGCAAATAGCCCAAACATTTCTGATTGAAAAGTCCATTTGTACAGAAAAAACTTAGAGCCAATTTCCAAGATATTGTCTACGACTTTTGCTTCAAGATCTGAATGTTATTCCGAATATCGAAATTCCGAGAGCAAAAAGTTCCTAAAACCGGAAGCGTGCAGCGGCATTTTCACATTACGTAAAGTTTTTTGGCGAGATTAGTCACAAATCTCATAAGGCTTGTAATTTATCAAATTTACCTATATAAATGCCATAAGTATGCACGCAAAATTTGGGGGTTCACGGAGAGTGGATTTCCGTTCGGTCTGATTTTTCAGCGTCTGTTTTGCGGAGGATGGGGAGTGTGATTTTTAAATGATTCCTCATAATTAACCGAAAAAAAGGAATAATAATGCAAGAATTTTCTGTTAAAGATTTATTTGAAGCCGGAGTTCATTTTGGCCACCAAACGAGGCGTTGGAATCCCAAAATGGCGCAATACATATACGGATCAAAAGAAAATATACATATAATTAACCTAGATCGCACCGCGATTCTATTAAAAGAAGCTTTACAAATTGCCGCTGAAATTG
>JAISYW010000075.1 GCA_031269645.1 Holosporaceae bacterium | reverse complement strand
ATATTACCGACGCCGATCTGTTTCTTATTAATATAAATCACCCTCAAGCTAACAAATGTTGCGCAAACTTGCACCTAAGAAAAATTAATAAATATAAGCCGATAGTTTTTACTTTCAATGAAAATACCAAAAATAAAGCCGAAAAAGCGATCAATGCGAATATTGGTTGTAGCGACATTATCGATCTTAACTCCGGTAGTTTTTTTATTGCTAATCGTCTAAATTCTTTGATAAAATATAAGAAATTATATGAAAAATTTTCGCAAAAAATAAAAAAAAGTTTGTGTCTATCTGCTATAGATTCCACAACTGCAGTATATAATCGTTCGTTTTTTGAAGATTATTTAAAAAATAAAAAACATAATTTCGCCAATTCAGCTGTTCTCATGATTGATATCGATAAATTTAAATTTATCAACGATAAATGCGGACATTTTTTTGCAGATTCCATGTTGAAATACGTTTCCGGCATAATAAAAAGGCAAGTTCGCTCGTCAGATATTATCGCTAGGTATGGCGGGGACGAATTTATTATTTTAATGAGCGATGTAGACAAATCGGTCGCTATTCATGTGGCGAATAGAATTCGAAAAAAAATAGAAGCGTCTCGATTTAATGAAATTCAATGTACGGTAAGTATTGGAGTATGCTGTATAAATTCAATGGAAAACATGCCTATATGCGAGGCCATATCCGTCGCCGATAAATTTATGTATATAGCAAAACAAAAAGGCGGAAACTCCATAAAAATCTGCGCCTAACACGGGAAACGTCATTTTATGGAATCGTTTTCGGCCAAAAGCGACAAGACCATCAATTTAGCGATGAAAAAGTTTACGCATTATCCAATGATTTTATTTCGTTTAAAAAATCAAATAATTTAAACAATTTTCCAACAAAGAGAAAAGCGACGATACTGGCGCATGAAACGATTAATACAGAAACATTTCTATCGATGCCGCCATTCATATAATACGAGGCAGCATATTCATTCATGGCAATGATGGAAAACAACATTACCGCCGAAACGGCTATCTGATTGACGCATTCCTTAATAGTTTTCCTATCTATTCTGAGTTCACCGAGTTTTTTTAAAGAAAAAACAAGATAAAAACAATTACACCAAGCAGAAAGAGAAGTAGCCAACGCGATTCCTGCGTGCTTCATATAAGGCATTAGCAAAAAAGCAAACAAGAGATTAGTTACGATGGAAACAATTCCTCCGTTTAAAGGCGTGCGAGTATCTTTATTTGCAAAAAACGTTGTGGAAAATACTTTGGTGGCGATATATGCAGGTAAACCTAAAGCAAAAGCGGCCAAAGCGGGAGCAGCCGCAGCAACATGTTCGGGAGAGAAATTTCCTCGACCATAAATAGCTCCGGTAATGGGTTCGCACAAAGAAATTAAGATTACCGAAGCAGGAAGCGTAAAAAGAAAAGCAAATAACAAACCCAAATTCATTTGTTTTTGAGCAGTGATATTGTCTTTTGCGTGAATAGCTCTGGTCAACGGAGGCAATAGTGCCGTACTAAATGCTATTCCTAAAATACCGATAGGGAATTGGTTTACATGTTCGGTGTAGTAAAAATAAGAAACCGCTCCAGTTGGAAGAAAAGATAAAAGTACGAAATCAATTATAACGTTTAATTGCCACACACCAGCCCCGATGGCTCCGGAAACAAGCTTTTTGAAAAAAAACTTCACCTCGTCCTTTACTGACGAAAAATCAAACCATATACGAAATCCGCAAAACGAGGTATTCCACCATAATAGAGCAACCTGCATTATTCCGGCTAGAAAAGTAGACCACGCCATAGTATATGCAGTACTCGGAAAGCATAAAGGTCCTATAAACAAAGCTCCGATAACGCAAACATTCAATATTAATTGAGCTCCAGCAGGCATTGCGAATCTGTTTACTGTGTTTAAAATTCCGCCAAACAGCGCAGCTAAAAACGAAGCGGCTATATATGGAGAACAAATTTTACCTAAAACAACCAAATGCTCAAATTTTTCAGATTCCGGATCAATCCCTGGCGCATATCCATGCATAATGTTTCGAAAACACATCAAACATATTATCATTATGAATGACACGATAAATACCAGCCATGTTAGAACTTGGGAAGCTATTTTTTGTGCTTCGTCGCGTCCCTTGTCTTTCAATGCGTGAGAAAATATCGGAAGAAAGGATGCATTGAATGATCCTTCGGCAAATAATTTACGCAACATATTGGCGAATTTGAACGCAAGAGAGAATATATCCGAGAATATTCCTGCTCCAAGGATTGAGGACTGTGCTATATCCCTAATGAAACCGCTAACGCGATAAACTAAGGTCCATCCCCCAACGGTTGCTACGGTCTTTATTAGACTCATATGATGACTCCTTTAAAATTTAAGCATAACCCGGTTACCTGCATACCATATAAAAATAAAACTCACAAGAAAATTTTCCCGAAAAACGCAAATCATTTAAAGATTTTTCGCATTCGCTACTGAATTGAGCAATCCATTCACAAAAGCCACTTCATTTTTTTGGAAAAAAGCCTTGGAAATTTCTATATATTCGTTGAGTACGACTTTCGGTGGAATATCAGTAAGGTATAAAAGCTCAGCGATTCCAAGTTGTAAAATGCATATGATTACCGGATCTAGTCTATTAACTTTCCAGTTATCTGATAGATTATTGGAAATAATTTCATCAATTTTTAAGCAATTTTCCTTCGTAACCATGATTAATTTACAGAAAAAATCTTGATCTATATCAAATAAAGATAGATTTTCGCTAATAAACACTTCGCTGTTTACGCGAGATTCTTTTATTAATTCATCAACGGACAATTTTTTTTCAGATATTATTCTGAAAAGGACTTGGACTGCATACATCCTCGTTACGCTCCGCAGCCCGATTCGTTGTTCTCCATTCTTATTCATTTATTCATCGCAGTTTTTTGGAGGCTACAATAATTGAAAAAATTTCACTATTTTTTTCATCCCAATTAGAAATCATAGTTAAAATCTCGGATATTTGAAATGGTTCTCCAAAATATATTCGCAATTTACGGAAATATCTTTCTTGCCAATGAATGCGTTATTGACGTAGAATTACTCACGGTATTTGTGGTAAGTCATGAAAAATAACGAGTCAGAATTCAAGAGAATGAAAAAAGTTATTATATCTTGCGTAGCCGGCAGCGCGCTTGAATGGTATGATTTTGCCGTTTACGGTTTTTTCGCGACCATAATCGGTAAGTTGTTTTTTCCATCCGGAGATCAATTCCAACAACTAATTGCTTCTTTTGGAGCGTTTGCTTCCGGATTAATCGCTAGACCAATAGGTGCTGTCCTGTTTGGTTATATCGGCGATGTGCTTGGTCGCAAAAAAGCGCTTGTAATATCAATTTATATGATGGCTATACCTACGGCGTTAATGGGCCTGCTTCCAACTTACCAATATATCGGGATTTGGGCCGGAATTTGTTTAACCCTAATCAGAATTTTGCAGGGACTCGCTCTTGGTGGCGGATTTACCGGAACCATTGTGTTTTTGTACGAGCATTCCAGCAAAGAAAAAAAATCGACGTATTCCGCATGGGCGCCGTTTAGTTTGGTAACGGGATTTATTTTGGGGGCGCTTGTTGCTACTTGCATGGACAAAATTCTCACAACGGAGCAGCTTGAAAGTTTTGGATGGAGAGTACCATTCATAATAAGCTTTTTGGGCACTTTTATAGCGAAGTACGTGAGAGATAAATTAGAAGATCCGGTAGAATTTACAGAGGCGCAAAGAACGACAAAGTCGTCTGAAAAACAAAATCTTCTCGGAAATTTGTTTAAAAATCATTGGAAAGGACTAATATTAGTTGTTATGACTGATGTTTTGACTGCTTGCGGCTATTTTTTAATCGCTATATTTTTTACAACATATTTTGAAACGGTTCTCTGTTTAGGACGGCATTATGCCTTTATTATTCAAACGATTAACATGTTTTTCTTTGCGCTTTTTATTTTGTTTGGCGGGTGGCTTGCCGATCGCATTGGTAAACGTACGCAAATGATTCTTTCTGTTTTGTCTTTGGCCGCTCTGGCATATCCTCTATTTACGGTAATGGAGGAAGGCACTTTCGTCGGCGCTTTGCTCGGTCAATTGGGAATTATTTTCTTGTTTTCCATTTATTATGGCCCGATACCGGCGACTATATGTTCAATGTTTCCAACAAAAATGAGATTGGTTGGAGTTTCTATCTCTCATAATTTTGCAATGGCTGCTTTTGGTGCGTATGCTCCGACTTTGGCGACTTATTTAATCAAATATACAGGGAATATTGCTATACCATCGGTACTTTTTATCGCCTCTTCTTTAATTACCGCCATAGCGCTGTTTTTTTGGATAGAGGGAATGGAATATTAGACCTAGTTCATGAAGCGAATTCCTATGGGGGAATGCCCTATGGACAGATGGCCGAGCGGTTTAAGGCACCGGTCTTGAAAACCGGCAAGGGGTTTACTCCTTCGCGAGTTCGAATCTCGCTCTGTCCGCCAATTTTATGTTTTCACAAGTTTTTATTTGTAGAAATTTTCTCTTACTAATAGATATCAACGACGTAAAACAATTCTCTCTTCCTTTTCATCTTTTCGATCATCAGTAACTGGCGGTGGAATTTCAAGACTACGCCAACCTTCTTTAAAAGCATTGTGGTGCCACAGCCAAGGTCCAAATGAAAAATCATGTAAACGAAATAACCAATCAACAAATTCAAGAGAAGGGGAAAAATTTACGTCGGGAACATTCCAGCGGCCAAAAAAGCAGGAATGAAACCATTTAGGAGTTTGGCCAGAAACAACCGACAAGTGAAAGTCACTGAACTTGTTAACATATACGGTTTCGCCAATTTGCAAGATTCCGATTATTTGAAAAATCTCTTCAAGGCTAAAAGACCACATCGCCATGCTCAATGTTCTAAAGAATCCTGTTGATTGCCACGGTTTGACGTCAAACATCTTTTCGTAAGTTATTGGAGCGACATCTTTAAATCTTTGTCTATATTCGTTACTATCAATATTGCAATCCTTACAACCTTGAGATACAGAAAAATCCCTAACCTGCTCAAACCTTTGACGAATAGTCGCAGCGCTTTTATTTATACGTTCTGAATTTTGCTCCGAGAATTCGACGTTACTACACCAAAATGGCGACATACGAGAAGGAGTTTGCTGAGTATGAAAAAGCGCGTCGGAGGACGCAGTACTGCAAAAAATTCCCAGCAAAAGGCGCGTACCATGACAAAATTCATGACACATCCCCCAAGAAAATGGGAGAGGAATCTCGGAGCGCCGACAACCCAAGAAACGATCGAGAGACGAGCACAACGTCAGGCCAGGTGGGGTCCCCAGCATAGCAAAAGGATAGGCAATTTTGTCATACACCACATCTTTGTCAAGATTCACAGAGCTAATGGGGATTTTCAACGTCAAAGATCGACATTCTTTTCCCACAAGAAGGCAATCTGGATCTTGCGATACAATGCACATAAGCTGATTGTTTTCGCACGGACATCGGACTTTATACTTTTTAAGTAGCCCCGTAAATAAGACGACAGTATCTCTTCCAAGCTGGGATCGCGCGTTTGTTGTTAGGGAAAAGTTCAACAAAACTCTCAATTCAGGCGAAGCAAGAAAACATTCTTC
>JAISYW010000055.1 GCA_031269645.1 Holosporaceae bacterium | reverse complement strand
CGAAAAAGCTGATTTGCTCTTGCTGTGCCATTATATTCTCTCCTACAGTTTCATTATGTCTTCAGTATTGGAGATTTTTGGGCTCTTTAAACCTTTACTGAATAAACGGCATAGTCATTTTTATTTAATGTCATATCTGCAGGATGAAATAAAATTTGAAGTATTTGATTGTCCGTTTTTATCTGTAAAAGACGCCGCTTTTTATTTTCAAATTTATGATTTCAAACAAATATTGCCAATAATAAAGAAAGGAATCGTTGCTAATTCTATTTATCTAATTTTTCTTGACTTATATTATGTTCCTATAGCCCCAAAAGTACATCGCATTCATGATCTTTATATATATGGGTATGATGATTTTAAAGGAGAGCTGCATATTACTGAATTTCTAGGCGGTGCAGGCAAATTTTGTTTCACAACAATACCCTATACGAACTTTTATGAATCATTGGAATCCATTAAAGCCTTAGACTTAACGTATCTAAATGCATCCTACGTGTTGACTGAGCATAATATTAACATAAAGCCTTATAGATTTCATATAGATTTACTTTATAGTGAGGTTATGCATTTTAGTGATTCTACCTTATCTTCTTCTATGCAAGAATCTTTTGAAATATATTCCAAAAAATACAAAAATATATGCGGATTATCTATCTATTTGTGGCTATTTGATTACATTTCAAAACTCAAAAACAGCAATGGTGAAATATTTTTGAGAGATGTTTATATCTTAAAGATGCAAAAAAAATGTATAGTAGAGAGATTATTGTATCTTAACAATTTTAATAACTCTATTAATTTTACGGATAAGCTAATCGAATTATATAGATGCGCTTACCAAATGACAGAAATTTTGTTGCAGATCGCCATAAAATATAACATAACAAAATCGGACCACTTGGCTGATAAAATACTGTCAAAAATATTAGAACTTTATGAATTTGATCAAAAAATTACTCAGATTTTTTTGAATGAAATAGAGATGCAATAAACAAGTAAGGAAGTCGGAAAAAATAAACTGACCCATGCAAACAAAAAAATATCGTATTAATCACATTTGGCTAATCTAAGCTGTGTAGGTAGATATACCATCTTCCTCTCTCTCCAGTAGATAGGGAGATGGTAATCCCCCTCAGAACTTATCCCCGGCGCCTACTAAATAATTCTGTTCGTCAATGCTCCGCTGTAGAAACGAAACTTTTGGTTTTCTCCCCTTCTCTCCGGCTTTGGGGGAGGGAAGGGGCTGGGGATAGGAGGGGTTCGGGGATTTGTTTTAGCTCAGCCGAAACAAAGGTGATGCCGATGTACCCTTCACTATAAATCACGTATTTATTCCGCTTTGGCACGTACTTGGATTGCGATCCACCGCTTTAGCGGTTTCGTTCAAGATCTTTTATGCGAATATTCGCATAAAAGATCGAGACCTGCTTTAGGGCGTTCAAAAACTCACTCAACGGCTTTGGTTATCATTTTTGGAACAGTCGCATGCCAGCTCTTGACAGGTATTGGAGCGCCAAAGAAACTGAAGAAAAACTTTCCAAGATAACCGATCCAAAAGATAGGGAATCAATAATTAATACATATAAGGCATCAGAAACGTTTGTAACCCTTAATTGTTTAGCCATGGGTCTATTACAATTATCCGCTCTTCTTTTCACGGATGAAATAAACGCGAGCCCTATACGCTGGCTGCGTACCTATACTAATACTGTCCCGTCGGAGGAATCAACGGCTTGTGCACTCTATGAAAGTTTTTGTCGAATGTTTCAAATGTGGCCTCAACTGGGTATCTTTAAGATAATCGACACAAAACGATTAGAAATTTAGAAGCGAAAAGGCATTGATATTGAAGAAGTCGCTTAGTTTTAACATTCCTCGCTAATCAATTAACAATACCAAAAGTATGTTCGAGCGTCAGAAATGTCTGCTTTTACTTTTTTGCGCCCTTTTTTTAGGAAGAATTTCTAACTGTCAAGTAAATTATAAAAAAAAGCGTCGTTTTTCCCGACGTTTTTACATGGCTTGCTTTCTATTTTGCTTGTTTTATTTCTTCGCTTTTTTGACGCTTTATTCGTTTTGTTTTCGTCGGATAACAGTAAGATTGGATTGATTAGCGCAGTGAGCATCAGAGTGTTGAAATGTGGCATCATCATCAAACGCAGAAAAAACTTGATTTAGATTATTGAATTTGTAAAAAATACAAGTGTAATATTAGAATAACTCGAATCGCATAGATTTTCGTATACATAATCTGAGGCCGCTTATCTCTGATAAAGATAAGCGGCCTTTTTTTGTTATCGTTTTTAGCTGGAAATATGCCATTTAAAAAGAAATATCCGGTTAGCATACCAGAAACAGAAAGTTTTTATGCTGGTAATTAGTGCCTTGTTACCACTTATTAGGCCGTAAAATTAGCTGAACGACGGATTAATGCGCTTTTTTCATATAAAAACCAGAAATTACTACCGGAGGGGACGTTGTGAAAAGGCCCAAAAATGTCACGTATTATAGGGAGATCTTTTTCCCGGCGGGGGACAATGAGTTACCCGTGAAACACAGTACCTTGAAAACTGAATATTCATTCATCAAACACATTCCCATTGTTATCGTGATGAGCGATAGCCCACGTTAGCGGATGCGCGATGATGTCACTAAAACAGATTAC
>JAISYW010000031.1 GCA_031269645.1 Holosporaceae bacterium | reverse complement strand
TACTATAACTTTTGTCGCACCCGCTTGTTTCAACACCTTTGCACATTCATTTACTGTGGCTCCAGTCGTTAACACGTCGTCTACCAAAACTACAGTCTTTGAATGAAGTATTTCGGCGTAATTTTGATCTATCCCAAACGACCCTTTTACATTTTTGAGACGCTTTTCTCTTGATAGTCCTTCTTGTTGATTTGTGCGTTTGATTTTTTTCAAAATTCTTGGTTCGTATATAATATTGCTCAATTTCTCAAGTTCCATAGCCAATAATTCCGATTGGTTGTATTTTCGTTTTAACCTTTTTATAAAATGTATTGGAACCGGAACGATTATATCGGCGTTTTTAATGTCATTTTCACTTACCCTGTACATCCAATTAGCCAATTTTTTGCTGATATACGTCACGTCTTCATATTTAAACTTTAAAATTAGTCTTTTGGAAAAATTATCGTAATTAAATACAGAAACGGCTCGGTCAAAGTATGGTTTTTTCTTCAAACAAAAAGGACATATGGCTTCTACATCTATTTCAAATGGAATGCCGCAAATTTTGCATTTGGGATTCGAAATCCATTTTATTTTTTTCCAACATTCTGGGCATAAGCCCTCGGTTTCTACAAAATTTTTACAGCAACAACAAGTAATTGGAAAGCATAAATTTTTTAAAGTTTTAAGAGCGTGATCAATAAAAACGTACATTGTAATACCTTATTAAAACATTTGTGATATTCTGTAATACGTTGAACCATCCTAGGAAAACATTATGGATTTTTTATTAAATTTAACGCGCGATTCCTCGTTGATCGTTATTTTTACGGAATCGTTCTTTTTTGCGCTAACTATATTGGGCTCATTCAAATTATCCAAGAAGTTTGTAAATATAGAACTAGATAAACTAGGCCAAAAATTACAAAACAAATTCGATAAAATTTTGGTTTTAATTTCAGGTGTTATCTTATCGGTATTGATAAATCTGATTTGTATTATGATCATTAATTTAACGTTCGAATACTTAAAATTCGAAACAAAAATCATGTGCGAACCATGCTATAGAATTATGATAGTTTTTTCAGTTCTACTGATAAGCGGCTACATTTTAAGCTTGCCTAATCACGCTCATTTGAGATTTCTAGACACTTCAAATGAAGAATCTAAATCACTATGTCGAACATTTTTCAGAATCGTTATTTTATCATTTTCTATAATAATAATGTCCGTTCTTATCTCATACGAGATCGGCGATAAACGTCTTTCGGTATATGAAAATCTTTTTAGCGGTCTCGTGGTATTCTATTATTTCATAGAAATGTTAATTTCTCGAGATTTAATCGCAAAAGTACTTCGCATAAAAAAATTCAAGGAATATTCTATGGCGGCGAAATTGAGCGCTTTTTTGAATGAAAAATTCGCTTTTCTAGCTTTTGTTGGCATGATTTCAACTGTTTTATTTAATTACGCTTCTTCCAACAATGCACAATTTATTTTTTTCGAAAATATGAAGTCCGTTTGTTTTCTTTTGTCTGCTATGTTTTTGCTACAAATGACGATTGCCCTTACTATTAACGTCCTTGTTATAAAATTGGAATCACTGGAAATAAATGATAATGCCGAAAATTTTACTTCATCTAGAAAAAAGAATCTAATTTGGATTTGCGACGTAATAGTGATATCCATTTACTTTTTTATAGCTTGTTTTCTTTTAAAACACCTTGGTATAGATCTGCGAGAACATGTTTTTCACGATAAATTTATAACAATTTCTCTGATAGTGTTCGTAAATATATTGATATATAAGAGTTTTAAAGAATTCACCAATGCTGTCTTAGAAAAAGAGAGAAACGACCCGAATTCCGATGATTACAAAACAAAACTACTAACATTTATGCCAACTATATCTGTTATTTTTAATACCGTATTGTTTGGAACGTCTTTTCTTGTAATACTCGCAAACTTTGGAATAGACGTATCTCCCATATTGGCTACGTTGGCGGTTTTTAGCGCCTCTATCGGCTTAGCCGCCAAGGATGTAATCCAATCGTTTTTGCAGGGGTTAATGTTATTGATTGAAAAAAATCTATACATTGGAGAATTTGTAAGAATTAACGATGTGGAAGGAGTAATCGAAAAACTTTCGGTACGAGTCATTTATTTACGAAATCCGGATGGTAGGTTGCATGTCATTCCTTATAATTTGGTCAACACGATTACTAACTATTCTAAAGATTATTCCTGCTGTAACGACGAATTAGTAGTCGGTTCCAAAGAAGATGTTGGTAAAGCAATAGAAATTCTCAAGAAACTTATTGATAAAATGAAAAAAGAGAAAGAATTCGGCGATAAAATTCTTGGTGATTTGATAATACATGGACTAAAACCATTTGATATGGCTGGCCTAAAGATTTTTTGGAACTTAAAAACTACGCCTGATTTGAGCGGCAGACTACTTAAGTATGAAATTTACCGCAGACTGAGCGCAGAGTTTCAAAAACAAGGCGTTAGCATCCCCATAGCAAACGCCATCCGATTAACAGACTCTAAATCAGCCGCTTCAGATAAATAATTAAGTCTATTTGTTTGAGAGATTCATTCCTTGTAATGGAAGAAGCCGATTTAAAAATTTCATCTAACTTATCTGGGTTTGAAAAGAAATGGGAGCAAACATCGACAATTTCATCTATATTTTTTACTTCGAATGCTATTTTTTTTTCTTTTAAAAAATCCCGGATTTCCAATGCGTTGTCCATAAAGGGACCATGTAACACTGGTTTTCCCAAAGCTGCTGGTTCATAAATGTTATGTCCTCCGATAGGAACGAGAGATCCACCAACGAAACATACGTCCGCCAACC
>JAISYW010000028.1 GCA_031269645.1 Holosporaceae bacterium | reverse complement strand
TATGTAATTCAAATGATCAGAGTTGTTGACAGCGTTGATTTTTATTCCGCTAAGCACCGCCATTCCCCACATCCAGATGTCGTCGGCAGTTGGGCATATATCCATAAATAACCTGGAGTTTAGCGTGGTCTCATTGGCTAGTGATTTATTAACATTCGGTGGGTACAATACGCCACCAGCGCCAGTAACAAACACAGACAAGCCGGAATGATTGTTTAACCCCTCGATAAATGTCCATTTTTCATACTGCAGTATATTCCCAAAACAATTGGCTGTTATAACAACTGTTCTGCCAGCATGAATCATATCAGGATTCCGTAAATACGCGCAGTATAAATCTTCCAGCAGATTTTCTTCATAAAAAACATCGTCGTCACAGCTGATTATGACATCGTCCGTATATTCTTTTAAAGCGTGTATTATTTTATTGAAGGATTTGAAATCTTCGCAGAATCTTATCGTTACTCCGTGTTTCTTTAGATTAAGCACGTTATCTGGAACGTCTTTTTCCCCATGCGGAAACTCGTCTTCCGCCAACCATAAAATAATTTCATCTGGTTTCAATGTTTGTTTTAACAACGAATAGAGTGCAAAATGCATATCGTACATTCTTTCCGGATATGAAGTCATCGATACTATCAACCTCGGTTTTCTTTTATTAAGAGTAACTCCTAATCCAGTAAACGAGTCTATTTCTTTCTGTTTTTCCGCTTTATTTATGTGCAGAATTCCAGCAATCCTTGGATCTAATTCACGATTTTTATCTTTTTTCCTGAAAATTTTTTTTAATTTCTTCAACATAATGCTCTTCCCTCTAAATATTTTAACATATTCCTAATCCCTAGATCTTTGGGAACTTTTGGCTCCCAACCAATATACTCGGTAATTTTTTTAATATCAGCGACAAATATTTTTTGATCCGAAACTCTAGGCGGAAGTTTTTCATACTTCAATTTAACATTAAGTTCGTTTTCTAAAAACGAAAAAAGCTCCAAAAGAGAAAGACTGTTTTCCATTTTTCCACCGATATTGAACGCCTGACCATTCAGTTTCTCTCGATTTTCTAACGCCAGAAAATACAGATCCACAACGTCGTCCGCATACAGTACGTCCCTAACTTGTTTGCCATTCGCGCAAATGGTAAACGTATGCGTCGATGTCTTTTTCGTTTCCAAAGCCATTTCGCAAAACCAACCAATCCATCCTTGATCTATTGTGGAGAATTGTTTAGGGCCATACATCGCCGAATGTCTAAAAACAGTAGATTTTACTCCATAAATCCTAGAAAAATCTAGAACATATTGATCTGCTGCTCCCTTGGAGCATCCGTATGGGGATTGAAAATTTAATGGCAACGTCTCGTCAAAACCGTCTGGAAATTCATCTACGACATACCTATTATCTTTCTCTACGTAATTAAACTCATTTAAATCACCGTAAACTTTGTTGGTTGACGAATAAACGATATACGATTCTGGAGCGTAATTCCTAAGTGCGTTAAGCACGTTAAATGTACCAATAGCGTTCGTCTTAAAATCGAGCTCCGGATCCAATATGGAAGTCGTCACGGCGACTTGTCCGGCGACATGGAAAACAGCGTCCGGCCGAAGATCCTTAATTACGGCGTTCACGGAATTCGAGTTGGCCGTATCAGCCTTTACAAATTTAAAATCCCCAACGGACTTTAGCAATTCTAGATTCCCACCCCCCATACATCTTGAAAGGTTATCGTATATTAATACGTCGTGCCGCCGTTTTATGGCTTCCTCGGCCAAATTAGCTCCTAAAAATCCGCCCCCGCCAGTAATTAATAATTTCATTCGATAATTTTCCTTTCATATGTAATCATTAGCTTTAGTCCTTTCTCCAACAAATACTTTGGAATCCACCCTATCTTCTTTATTTCGGATATATCGATCTCGTACTCGCTTAGTTCGTTTTTCCTTGTCAGAACAGCCCCAAAATTTAATTTAGTAGTTGTATTTCCAACGATTTTCTTTACAAGACTGACTAACTCTCTGATACTGATTTTTTCTTCGGAGGAAATGAGATACTCTTTGTATGAAACCTGATGTTCTAGGACGTTTTTCAAAACCAACAAAATCGCGCGCACTACATCATCTATATACGTAAAACATCTCTTTTGATAACCGTCAGTAAGATCAATCTCTGGTTTATTCTCTAAAAAAGCTCGCGCCAGAAACGTTATAAACTTAGATTCATTATCAAATGGGCCATAAAATTGCTCCAATTTTAAATTTACTACGCCTATATCGTTTGAATAAAATTTCAACCAATCTAAAAATTGTTTTTTGCTTAGCGAATATTCGTTTACATTCCGCCCCAATATAGTATCGCAATTTACAAACTTACTCACTCTATATTTCATAGATAAATTCAACAAATTTAGTGGAAATAATAAATTGTCGTTAACTATTTTTGTTATTGCTCCTTCGCTTCTTCCATAATTAGTTGCGCAATGTAGGATAACATCAATTTTATTTTGAGAAAAAACGGTTTCCAACGGCATTTTATCTACGTCATAAAAGAAAACGCGCTCCTTCGGTATACCTTTGATTCTGGACGTATCAGAAAAAGAACGTTTCAGTAATATTACGCTGTAACTTTCAATTAGGCGCTTCAATACATTACTTCCGAGAAAGCCGGTTCCACCGGTCAAAAGGATTGTTTTCATTTGAAAAATTCATGAATTGCTTTCACAATCTGATCCAATCCCCCCCCAATGCCTGGATGGCAGCCGACCCAAAACGCGTTGTTCATGATGAACTCCGTATTCGGAAGCAGAGCGTAATCTTTTTCGGAAAGATTCTTCGAACTTAACAACGCCGAACGTTCGATTCTTATTTGAATTCCATTGTCCGAGAACATCGGATGCCTTAAAATATTTCCGGCGAACAATGGTCTCGTGCCAATTCCATCGTTTTCGAGATGTTTGACCATACTTAATTTATCGAATTTTTGATTCGGCAGCACGGAGATCACAAATCCAAACCAGGAAGGATTGGATTTCTTGCCGTATTGGGGCAATATCAAATATTCGCTTAAATCAGACAGTTTCTCTTTTAAAAAACTGAAATTTTTTCTTCTTGCTTCCACAAAACGATCGATTTTTTTCAATTGGGCGCAGCCTACGGCGGCCTGCCAGTCTGTAATTTTAAGATTATATCCCGCGCGCGAGTAAGTGTATTTGTGATCGTATCCAAACGGAAGATTCCCGCGCCGCATATTGAAACGATTTTTACAGGTATCGTCCTTTCCGGTGGCGCACCAGCAGTCTCTCCCCCAATCTCGCAGCGACGTAATTATCTTATGCAGCAGAGGATCGTTCGTTACTACCGCGCCTCCTTCTCCCATGGTAATATGATGAGCTGGATAGAAGCTGAACGTTCCAATATGACCTATCGTTCCAGTTTTTTTACCGCCATATTCGGCACCGAGAGCGTCGCAACTGTCTTCGATTAGCCAAAGATTACGACTTTTGCAAATATCCAAAACGGACTCCAAATCGAACGGATTTCCAAGGGTATGGGCGATCATAATCGCTTTTGTTTTTGGAGAAATTGCCTCTTTTATTTTGGACGCGTCGATGTTGTATGTCTGTAGCTCGCAATCGATAAAAACCGGAACTAATCCATTTTGAACGATTGGACTGACCGTCGTAGGAAAAGCCGCCGCAACCGTAACGACTTCGTCGCCTTTCTGAAGACACCTATCGCCGAGTTCTGGAGAAGTAAGGGCGGACAAAGCCAATAAATTCCCGCTAGATCCAGAATTGGTCGTCAAAGCGTATTTTGCTCCCAAAAAACGCGCAAATTCCACCTCAAATTCTTCATTAAAACGACCGCCGGTAAGCCACATATCAAGAGAAGCATCAATCATATTGCTCAATTCTTCAAATTCCAAAAGTTTTCCAGAAGCTGGAATATAAGTCCTTTCGGTCTCATTCAACTTAACGTAGTCGTAATATCTCTTCGCTGATTCTTTAACGCTATCGCGCAACTTATCCGCAGTTTGTTCGCAAAACTCATTATTCATAAAAACATTTTCTCCTGACACGAACAAGCTGGAGTATACCAAATAGCTTAACGCGCCAAATACCATCCTTTTGCTTGACCTTTAAAATAGGTACGCCAAGAAACCCAGTAACAGCAATCATGCATTTGCTGACGCTGAGTAGCAGACGGCAAAGAAGAAAACAATTTCGCCACAGTAACGGGAACTCCATTATTTTGCAACAACTCGCAAAACAATCCGACAAAATATTTAGTCCTACTTGCATAATACCAAAAATCTGCATATCCTCTTGTGGAAACCGTCGATAATGAAGGAACCAACATATCCCATGGCTTAACACCTGCGTAATGCAGAACTACTGCATGTTGCCACTCGTTTTTCAAAAGCATATCATCCAAATCAGGAAAAAACTTTTTTATACGGTTAGTGCAAAACAGTAGATTATACCTAAATGGAAGCACCTTATATTTATTACCTAAAAACAAGCGATTCAAAGTATCCTGATCACAATAAAAATCTTGATTATGTTTCTTGGCAATTGCAAGCAATTTTTTAGTGCAATCCTGTTGTCGCCACGCCCTGCAATCAACAAGTAAAACACCGCTATTGAAATACTTATGATCCGCACAGCCGAAGGCATACTCTTTATGCATTGCGCCTGCTCCAATGTCCGGAACTGCACCGATTACATTACCATCTAAACTTTCATCATTCAGTTCCTTCATATCGCCAACGACACATATGTCTGTATTAACAACTATGCATCTTTCCACTGATTCATTCACAACTGGAAACATAAAATAGGCAAAAGGATTTAAAGAGAAACCACGATATGTTTGGCAACCAACAAATTCCTTTTCTACATCGATCGGATAAAAAGTGATTCGACAAAAATTGGAAAAATTGCCACATAAATCTAACAGCTGACGTTTATCTTCCTCGGTAATGCCACAATCCATAACGTGGAATTCAATGTCACAAAAAGCGTTATTGAGTATACTTATTGCAGTGATAGACATACAAGCGCTATAGATAACAGACTCAGAATTCCC
>JAISYW010000058.1 GCA_031269645.1 Holosporaceae bacterium | reverse complement strand
AGCCATAACATGGAAGAGATAACCGCTGAAAGCATCTAAGCGGGAAACTTGCCTCAAAACTAGTTCTCGCCATTAGGGGCGTGGAAGACTACCACGTTGATAGGCCGGATGTGAAAGTGCAGTAATGCATGCAGCTAACCGGTACTAATACCCCAATTGGCTTGATACGCAACAATCAGTCGTAAACTCCTTGGCTAAATTGGCGAAATTCTTTGTTTTTTCTATATGGATTTTTAAAGAATTTTACTGATTTTGTTTTTGGCGTGGTTTGTTAAAAATTTCTGGCTTTATTTGGCCTGGTGGCTAATGGCGAAGGATCAAACGCTCCATCCCATCCCGAACTGGAAAGCGAAAGTCTTCTGCGGCAATGGTACTACATTTTAAAATGTGGGAGAGTAGCACACTGCCAGGCTTAATAAAGCTTGATTATTTACAAATACCATAGAAGTTCATGAAAAACTCTCTATTTCTGTGAAGAAGTGGCTTTAATGAGATTGTAGCGATGTTTGTTCGTAATTTTGCTATTTCTTTGATCACTCGAAATTGAAATTCAAAAGTCTACATATCTTTGGAGCGTGTATATGACTAAAATATCTGAAAAAAATCATAAATTGTCTATGAATGATATTGTTTCGTTATGTAAACGTCGCGGTTTTATATTCCAAAGTTCCGAAACTTATGGCGGTTTGCAGGGAATATATGATTATGGTCCTTTGGGGATAGAGTTAAAAAATAACTTAAAATCCGCGTGGTGGAAGTCTATGGTTTATGAACGCGATGACGTGGAAGGTATTGAAACTGCAATTATTACTCATAGATCGGTGCTGAAACATTCTGGTCATGAGGTTACGTTCTCCGATCCTATGGTAGATTGTAAAGATTGTAAATATCGTATGCGAGCAGATCACATTTTGAATGAAAAATGCGACAATTGTGGCTCCAAAAATTTAACCGAACCTAGACAATTTAATTTAATGTTTAAAGCAAATTTTGGTCCTCTAGAAGATGAATCAAATTTTATATATTTACGTCCAGAGACGGCTCAGGGGATTTTTACAAATTTTAAAAATGTAATAGATTCAACGTCCAGAAAATTACCATTTGGTATCGCTCAGATTGGAAAAGCATTTAGAAACGAAGTTACTCCGCGTAATTTTATCTTCAGAATGAGAGAATTTGAGCAAATGGAACTGGAGTTTTTTGTAAAACCAGGGACAGACGACAGGTGGCACCAAATATGGGTTGACGAACGTCTGAAATGGTGGCAAGAACAGGGTTTGAATTCCGATAGATTAAAACTAGCGCGCCAATCCAAAGAGGAACTAGCCCATTACGCCAAAACAACTGTCGATATTTTGTAAGATTTTCCGCATGGTATGGAGGAGCTAGAAGGCATTGCGAATAGGACAGACTTTGATTTAGGATCTCATTCGAAAAATCAAGACGAGCTAAACCTATTTGCTAAAGTTATGCCAAATCAAGATTCAAATATGAAGTTTGTTATGCAGGATTTGGACGATAAAACAGTTTTTGTTCCCTATGTAATCGAACCTTCCGCAGGTCTCGATAGGGGTGTTTTGGCCATTCTCGTAGAAAGCTTTACAAAAGAGATTTTGGAGAACGGCAACGAACGCGTAATATTAAAATTGAAACCGCATTTGGCTCCTTTTAAGATCGCTGTCATTCCTCTCGCCAAGAACAATCAGCAAATTGTTGAAAAAGCAAGAGAAATTACCAAAAATCTTAATAAGCTTGGCATTGGTCGTGTAAAATATGAAGATACGGGAAATATTGGCAAAGCCTATCGCAGACACGATGAAGTGGGAACTCCGTTTTGTGTTACTGTTGATTTCGAGACATTGAGTGACAAAGAAAAGACCGTCACCATCAGAGATAGGGATTCTATGCAACAAAAAAGAATTCCAATAAAAGAATTGGAAAAATCTTTGATGGAGTTCTATACTTATGGCCGATTAAAACAGTGATATCATCCCTATGGCGAATGAAGTTTTGTTAGTTAAAGCTGAAGATACTGACAATTGCGATCTCTTGTCATCATTATTGCAAGATTCTATTTTTCATATTTCATGTCATTCCTTTCATGACGATAAACGTTGTTTGCGTCTAATGCTAAATAGATTTTGCTGGGAATCCATAGATGATTTTGAACAAAATCAGTGTTATTTCAGAGTCCATTCGGGATTATACATCCATAATGTCGACTCCATTGTGGTTAATGATAATTTCAAAAATATAAATGAAAAATTTCTGAATTTGTTGACTATGCATACAACCAAAAATGAAGTTAATTTGGTTTTTTCAGATCACAAACATGTTTGCGTTAGAATCGACAAAATACAAATTTATTTAAAAGATTTGCATGATAAATATCCGACGTTAACGCGCCCTGTGCATGATGCTTTACGAACTTGAAGTAAAGGGAAATATCGCCGTTGGTAATCAACCGCATCCTTTTGGCTGAGAACAATCTTGGGTTTTAAGATAATTTTGTCCTGGTTTTATCGTGAATTTTTTGTTGGATAACAAAGAGTCGTCTGTAACCTGAACATTACCTTCGGAATCCGTGGTCCCGTAAGATTTTATTTTATAAGTCGGAGTGTATCCAAAGGACGCGGAATTGTTTCCGTTATAGAATTTCGATTTATAGTTCCTGGAGGACTGTTGCTTCAACAGATATTTATTGGTAAAAATTTTTGATGGATCAACGTTTTTTACCGTATAAATTTTTCTGTAGGCTGCTTCTCCGCGCCTGGAAGAATGGTGTTTACGATGTCTGTTGTGGCTGGATATATGGCGTCGTTTCGCTGTTTTATTTTTTTCGTCGTTCTGTTCCTCGTCTTCATCGTTTTTTTCATCTTTTCTTCTCTTCTTTTTCTCGGATTTATCGGAGACGTCATTATAGTGATTTTCCAGAGTTTTTTGCAGCGAAGAAATATCTACTCGCAATCTTTCTATTTGCTTTCCTATATTTTGTTCTTTCATAAGTTTTTGTATTTTAGGATCTTTTGTCGACAGTTCCGCGTGGTTATTTGTTTTCAATAAACTGTCCACAATAGAATGAACGCTAGTTTTTATATCTTCATCCTCGTTTGACTCTTCTTGGGAAGTTTCTTCGGAAGAGGATGTTTCTTCTTCATTTTCTTCTTGCTCGTCTTCGTAATCAGCAAAAACGTAATTTGAGAAAATATTCGCTACAATCTCCAAAAAAATAAAAGCAAGAAAATAAACGAAAGTTTTGGCCATGAAGAAATTATTCCACAAATATGCTACTATTTGATTAATTTGTGGTATTTTTTGATTTATTCTTCTTTTGCATCTACTGTTATCGGACGAACTGCAATTCTTAAGCGGTATCACATATACTGAACATAACAATTCTCGTAATACTTTAAATCCTACTCGGAATGGTTTAGAATTAAATTTA
>JAISYW010000051.1 GCA_031269645.1 Holosporaceae bacterium | reverse complement strand
TTGTGCTTTCTGGGGTTGCCGGTATGGTTATTTCTTTGGCGGGAATGCTATTTCATCACGATTCGGTAATCGCTGTGTTGGTCTGCATGGGGTTACTTTTTGTGTCTAACACTGTATTTTTAACGATTCGTTTGTTAAAGGGGGGGCCGTAAACATGGATACAACCGTTAAGCAAAGTCTTGTTTCTGTAGTTATACCAACCTACAATCGAAAGCAGTCTGTTGTTAGCTGTCTGGATTCTTTGTTTAAAAGCGATTACAAAAATATTGAGATTATTATTGCAATAATTTCTTTTTTGATAATAAACGCTTGCTGTTATCTGCTAGAGAATGGATTTCATATAAATTTTATTGATACGGACGATTACATGCGTTTAGTCCGATTGCGGGACTTTTTTACGCATCGGGATCTTTCCAATACGGTTATTTCTAGGAGCAATGTTCCCTTCGGATGCGATTTGCATTGGACGCTTTTCTATGATTTTTTCATAATAATTCCAGTTGGTATTTTAAATTTATTTACATCGTCGATTGATAAATCTATAGAATATGCAGGATTCTTTATTACGCCGGTGATTAACTGCATTGCCGCTATTTTTATTTTTCAAATTTCCCAAGATATTCTTAAAAAAGAAAACGCTTTTGTTACTACTATGCTATTTCTTGCTCATCCTCTGTTGTTGCCTAATTGTTCTTTTGGGCGACCAGATCATCACGCTTTTATCATGTTATTTATGATAATCTTTTTACGCTGCGTTCTAAATCTTATAAAGTCTGATTTTTGCGATAGTAAAAAGTATGGGAAATTGGCTGTCGTGAGTTCTCTATGCGTATGGATATCTCCGGAAACTCTAATCCCCCTTTTATTAACTGACGGGATATTATTCATATGCACAATTCACGGTCTGGGAAAATTAGAAAATCTTTTCTTTAAAAATATTTCTATATCTTGCTGGATAGGAGTGATTATCGTAGTTCTCCAAATTTTCTGCGGAGGTTGTGATTTTCGTACTCTTACATTGTGGACTTTGCTAATCTCCCTATTCGCTACCGCAACATCATCTTCATATGCATCTCATACATATATCGCAAATGTAACGAATGTGTCAGCTTTTACCAAAATCATCGTTAAAAATATCGCTGCACTTTTCTGGATAATAGCGCTTACCATCGTTCTAGTTTTAATGAAAGGCTCTTCCCTTGATTTTTTTGCTTTTCTATTGGGGATACTGTTGATTAATGTGATTTATGTGGAAATGATATGTTGTCCTCGATTTAGTCATATTGTCAACCTCCAAAAAATCTTCGTTTTATTGTTAGCGTTTTTTATGTGCACGTGCTTTGCGTGCCAACTAGTTTTTCCGGTAGAGTACGACAAAATTTCGTCTGTTCATTTGGCCCTATACCTCTGCAGCGCAATATTTTTTTGGTTAAACGCATTGTGCGAGGAATGCAATACGAAATATAGGGTAGTATACGCTTTTATATGCGGAGTAATTGTTGTTTCGGTTTTTCTATCAATGTACCCGAAATTTTTTTCCGGAATGGAGGCTGATATTAGTGATTACGTAAAAAAAATCTGGTTATATGAGGTGGGGGAAATGAAATCGCCGCTCGAACAGAGTGATATAAAGTTTTTTATTACTTACGCAAGCGTTACCGCAATATTTATCTATTATAAAATTATTGAATTACTAAAAAACAGTTTTTCACAAATCCATATTTTTTGGTGGATTATTATTGCAAATTCTGTTTGCTACACAATATTGGCTAGCCTGTTTTACAGAATGATACCGTACTCCGTTGTTTTTGGCTTACCAATTATCGCTTCTATTTGTCTGAACGGAGGTAAGTTTGCTTCTAGATTCTTGCGGATTGCCTTCATGCTTTCTATCCCTATGGTGTTCTTATGCTGTATGTATTCCGACAAAGATAAAGCGACAAAATACAACAAAGTATCGGTCTATACAAAGCAAGAGTTATATGCCGAAATCGATAAACTAAGCGAAAAACCAGTCGTAATTATGGCTCTTATAGATGACGGTCCAGAAATATTGTACTATACCAAACATTGCGTTGTTGGAGCACCGTATCATAGACAATATCAAGGAATAATCTCGTCATATAAGGTTATGGAAGACGAATACGATGAAAAAACCGTTAAAAATATTTTGCATTCAACTAATTCTTCCTATATTTTCATAAGAAAATCGAAATATCGCCTGAATAAGCCTCGGGAAAAGTGGAATTTGGCGAATATGATAATAAATGGCGCGTATCCGAAATGGATAAGCGTCGTAAAGTTTCCAAACAAATTTAATGATGTAATTATTGCAAAAATAAATCAACGTCTACTCTAGGTAGCTTTTTCTCCACTGTCCAAACGAATCGGATTAAATAAATATAACCTGCTGTTTGACAAAATCTGCTGGATTTTGATATCGAAAATACTAGCTTGGGAACCATGAAAAATTAAACAAATTAAAAATTAACTTTATATTAATTTTTTTATATATTAATATTTAAATTTAATGAGAAAGCAATGAATAATACAATTAAAGCGATTAGCGTTTTCTGTTGTGTTAGCGTTATCGTTTGTGCTACCGATGGAATGGAAGGGAAACATATAAGATTATCGCCCTCTTGGAGAGAGGGTAATCCTTTTGGGCCATTAGCTTCGTCGACAATATATCAGAAAATGGTAGATGGAGAAACATTGAGGATTAATGAAAAAAGTTGTTCACTGTCGTTTTCTGGAATAGAAGGCAAATTTAATTTATACAAGGCAAGTTACGAATGTTTGTTATTTTGTGAGTCGGCAGATTTGTTTGGGAGCAAAGCACAAATAGGAAGCGTTGCTTTTTTGACGGGTGACAGTAAAGTCACAAGGAAGAAATTTTTCGAAAGTCTAGATTTTGAAAATTCGTCAACAACGAAAGCAGAATGTACTTACATCTCTGTAATCCCATCTTTTGCAGAATTTGAAGGTGTTGTTAAAAAAAATGATTATGCAGCTTCATGTTTAATAACCGGATTAGAAGTTGAATTTACCGAAAAAGATAAAAAAATCGTTTGTTCCCGTATGTCTCCTGTAATAAAAAATCGTGGAAAGGATTTGTAAATATGGGAATTATGAATAACATAAAAGCGATTGCTATCTGCTGCTTTGCCGTTATCGTTTGGACAGGATGGGGAATGCAAACGCCGGTAGAAAATTCGGTAAAAGATGATATAGTACGATGTCAAATACCAGTGAAATGTAAGTTGTTGTCACCCAGGCGAAAGTTGTTGTTTGCTGATTTTGCGCCTTCGTTAACCGCTGGTGGTAAGGTATTTTTGGGAGAAAATTATTATTGTTCTTTACCGCTAGTAATTTCACAAAGCAAACATTTGTTTATATTTGATCAATTTAACTTATCGAAACGCGCAAAGAAAAAGCCAGTTGAATTGTTCGTGCTATATAATGGGCGATCAAACAAATATGTCACATGCAGTGCGTTTTTGCGCAGCTCGTCATGCATTGAAAACGATCTCAAAGCTTTGGCAAGCAATTTGGATTTGTCTAATGTCACAGCCTTTGTTACTTCGACTCCCCAAAACCTGATCATTCGTTTAAATATAGGGATTTTGACTCCTATGCCCGCTTGGGCCCGTTTTTGGGGAGGCGGATACGTTGAATATTCCTGCAAAGAATTAAGATTCATTTTTCTAGTAAATTACAAATCACATTTATGCTTTTCATTGGTTGGACCATCTCAATGGGATCCAGAAAAAGGTAATTGGTGCAATGAATTTAAAAATCTTTGGAATATATGACAGAATAAAGAGTATTAACAACATTTACCATTCGTTACGGCTAATACCGAGCGCCATTTCTTCTTGCCGGAAATATGGCCTGTATGCTTTGAGTATCAGCAAGCTATTTCAATAATTGAAATGACGTTTGGTGTAACCGCGCTTATTCGACCAAATGAACTATTACGGTCGGTTTTTTGCCTCTTGCGGCGGCAAATATCGTTTTGGTTAGACCCCTAATGAGTGATTTCAGCTTTTCTTTATCTGGCGATTTGCCTTTTAATATTCCGTCAAGAGATAACTTTATTTCGGATGCAACGTCATTTTTGATATCGGTTATTTCAACTTCTTCTGATTCGTCAAATATTCCGACGCAAAGCATTTCCTGCAGTCGGATAGCTCCTTTAGCACATTTTACGCATATGCTAACAACTCCGCTAGAAGCTAAAGATTCTCTGTCTTTATAAACGCCGCCGTTTACCGGAATTAATTTACTGCCATCTACGCCAAATGCTCCAGTATTCAGAGTATCAACTATTTTGGCTTCGTTTGCGGAAAAACTTATAACATCTCCGTCTTTTGCGACGACAATATTTTTTATTCCATAGTTTCTTGCGATTTCCGCGTGTTTATAAAGATGTACTTTTTCTCCATGAATCGGTATGAGAATATTTGGCTTGGCTAAATTGTACAAATGCTCTAATTCTTCTTTACTTGGGTGTCCAGAAGCATGAATTTCACAATCTAAATCAGTAATTATATTTACGCCTTTTTCCATAAGAGAATTTTGAATATCCAGGACGGCTTTTTCATTTCCAGGGATAACTCTAGATGAAAATATAAGTAAATCATCTTTTTGCACTTGAATGGTTTTATGTATTCCGTTGGCGATCTTGCTTAAGGCTGAATTCACCTCGCCCTGACTTCCGGTGCAAACGATTAAAGTTTTGGAAGGATCTAAAGAATTGGCCTTTTTTTCGTCTAAAAATGCTGAAATTTCAGAAAAATATCCAGACAATTTAGCTACTCTTTCGATTTTTTTTAAAGATCTTCCGACAATTACAAATTCGCGTCCGCTTTCTTTTGCGGCGCAGTAACAGGACTCGAGTCTGGCTAAATTAGATGCGAAACAAGTAATTAATATTCGATTCTTTTTACGTTCTTTGATTAATTCTATAAGATTTTTACGTACTTCCCTTTCAGAACCGTATTTTATGTCTCTGAAAACATTTGTTGAGTCGCAAATGAGAGCTAGTATCCCTTTTTCTCCGTATTGCTTGATTTTTTCTTCATCAGTTTTTGCGCCCAATACAGGATCGTCATCTATTCGCCAGTCTCCCGAGTGTAAAATAATTCCTTCTGGAGATGTAATTGCTAAGGCAGAAGATTCTGGAGTAGAATGCGCGACTGATATGAATTCTACTTGGAAATCTCCAACCTGAATTTTGTTATTAAATGAGACTTTAATTAGAGGAACTTCTTTACTTAAATCAAACTGCGATAATTTATCTTTGATCATTTCTACAGCAAATGGTTGCGCGTAAATTGGACACTTTACTATTGGCCACAAGTATGGAATAGCTCCTATATGATCTTCATGCGAGTGAGTAATAAACAACGCTTTAATCTTTGTTTTATTTTTTATCAATATTTCTGGAGATGGAATTATTAAATCTTTTCCTAAACGACCATCGAAACCCATTCCCATATCAACAAGAATCCATTGATCGTTGTTGATGTAGGCATATAAATTCATTCCTACGCCAGAACATCCTCCTATGGGGATGAAATTTAATCCTTTTATGTTATAAACATTTTTATTCATAGAACACCGTTATATTTTTTGTATTTACAAACATGTCTCCGCTAGATATAAACAATTTTCTCCTATCATTTTCTAAAATCAATCTTCCAAACTCATCAATTCCAGCAAATATGCCGGATATTGATTCCGAGCCGTTTTTTATTATTACTTTACAATTGATTTCGTTAATATACCGTAACCAATAACTTCTTATATAAAAAAAACCTTTTTCCGCGGAACATCTAGTCCATTCTTCAATGTTTTTTAGTATGCATTCCAGCATATCTTGCGGAGCGAAGTTTATTTTATCTAAACCTAAAATTTCCCTCATACTGATGGCTTGCTTAAAAGGAGCCGATTTTATGTTTATGCCGATACTAATTACAAGCCAAGAATCAATAATTGCCATAAGTATACCAATAATCTATAGATTCCTATAATAAATATCGTTTGGCCAATGTAATCGCAAATTTTCGGCAATTTCTAGTAGTTTATTATTTCTAGAATCGTCGTGTTTGGTCAATTCGCCGTTGATAATGTAGTGGGCGATTGATTCGCGCACCGCGCATGCCATCGAAAGAGATAGTTGTCCAAAATTCACATTTGCAGGCATTTTTTGTATAATAGAAGCAAAGAAATTTCCGGGAATCGATATCCATTCTCGTCCACATCTTCCTATAGACGCTGTTTGGTTTTCTGCTATTATTACACATTCGGACACATCGCCACTTTCAATCAAACGTACGGCAAATTTGTGGGTACTATCTATCGTTTTTAATTTAATAATAGGCTTCTTTGTGTCTTTTGGGCGCAAACATGAAGAAAAATTATGAGAGAAGTCCGCCATTATTTTATTAAATTTTTTATGTAAATCAGAAAACTAAAAATTAGGCATGCCAAACAATATCCGCG